>JBOGGH010000249.1:0-4822 GCA_050743905.1 Acidimicrobiales bacterium | reverse complement strand
GGTCGACACCCTCTACCGGGGTCTGGCCGACAACTCGGTCGGCCGTGTCATCGAGGCCATCCTGCGCGCCGAGTTCGTCATCGTCGACGAGCTCGGCTTCGCCCCCCTCGACGACACCGGCGCCCAGCTGCTGTTCCGCTTCGTCGCCGCCGCCTACGAACGACGGCCCCTCGGGGTGGCCAGCCACTGGCCGTTCGAGGAGTGGGGACGTTTCCTGCCCGAGCACACCACCGCCGGCTTTCTTTTGTAGTGGGAGGGGGGCCTTCAGCACACCCGGGGGGCCGGCGGTTTGCTGTGTGGCGGAAGGGATCTCTTGGCTTGATTGTCACACCCCGCACATATGTTCGATGGTGTGGAGTTCTGGGCGCAGCGGACGGTGTCGCCAGCAGATGGCCGGGTCGGCTGGACTGTCGTCGACGACCGCTACGTGGAACATGAACTGGCTGCTGTCTGGCTGCGAGTGCTGGTCGACGCCCAGGATCGTTCGGTGGGAACGGCACGGGCTTATGCGGGACGGCTGGCGCTGTATCTCAGCTGGGCAGCGACGGCCGGGATCGACCCGGTGGCGCCCGAGGTCGACCAGCTGGCGGCGTTCGCCAGATGGCTAGAGCGCACACCGTCGCGTAAGCACCGGCCGGGCCGGGAGCGCCGCCGGGCTGTCCAGCCGGCCGTGGCGGTGCTCGGCTCAGCGCGCTCCGCGGCGACGGTGGAGGGGATCTTGGCCGCGGTGGTGGAGTTCGTGCGCTTCGGGGCTTCTCGTGGCTGGTGCGATCCGGCGGTGGCGGCGCGGCTGAGCTCGCGGACCGAGTTGCGTTTCGTGCCCCGAGGCTGGGACCGCGGGGAACGCACTGGGCGTCCGGCGGTGAATCGGCGGGTGGTGCGCCGCCGCCGGGCGGTGCGGCCGCCGGAGGTCCTGACCGCCAGCCAGGTCGGCGCCTTGGTCGATGTGTGCTCGAATGTGCGGGACCGTTTCATCGTCGAGGCGCTCTACGCGACCGGCCTTCGAGTGTCTGAGCTGTGCGGGCTGCGTCTTGCCGATCTGCACCTGGTCCCCTCGGCCGCCCATCTCGGCTGCAACGTGGCCGGAGCGCACCTGCATGTCGTGCGCCGGGAAGGCAACGAGAACGGAGCGCTGGCCAAGTCGGCCTGGCCCCGGGTGGTGCCGGTCACCAAGGCGCTGGTGGTCTGCCACGACGCGTACAGGTTCGAGCGTGACACCGTGGCGGAGGCGGCCGAGAGCGACTACCTGCTGGTGAACCTGTGGCGGGCGCCGATGGGGCGGGCCCTGTTCCCTGACGGGGTGGAGAAGCTGTTCGTTCGCCTATCAGCTCGTGTGGGGTTGCGGGCTCGGCCGCACATGCTGCGCCACTCGTTCGCGTCCGAGGTGGCGTTGGCAACCAAAGATCCTGCGCTGGTGAAAGAGCTTTTGGGCCACGCCTCGGTCGCCTCGAGCGACGTCTACCTCCACGCCCGCTGGGATGACATGCGCGCCGCCGTCGAAGCTCAAGCAAGAGCGAATCAAGCGAAAGAGCCCACACCATGAGCACCGGCCGCGCCGCGACGTCGACTGCTGCCAGCCAGGTCCGCTGCGCGCCCGGTGACTGGCGGATCGAGCGGCTTGTGTCGCTGATGGGTGACGGCTGGCTGGCCGGCGAATGGGACCTCGAGCGTCAGCTGATCCGGCCCCGGCCGGGCGGTCAGCTCACCAGGGTGCTGCGCTGCAGAGCGGGGAGCTGCCCGAGCGACCGTTACGGGTCGGACCTGCTCTGCTTGCGGCATCGGTGCCAGTTCGAGGCTTCAGGTGTCGCTGACATCGAAGTGTGGCTGGCCAGCGCAGAGCCGGCCGTGTTCGAGCGTCGCCACTGCGTCGATCGGCCGTGCGCGGTGACCGGCGCAGACGGCGGGCGCTGCCCTCGCCCCGCGCAGGGACGCTGGGGTCTGTGCGCGGCGCATAATTGCGCTTGGGCGCATCGGCGGGCCAAGGACATTCCCTTGGAGGCGTTCCTCGCCACGGCCACGCCACTGTCAGATCTCGGGCCGTGCGGCGCGGCGTGCTGCTACCTGGGCGTGGCACACCCCGAAAGCGGGCTGTGCGAGATCCACTTCCGGACCTGGCGCCAGGCCGGCCGTCCGAGAGGGCGACGTTTCAACGACTGGGCTGCCCGTGCCCGCCAGCCCGCGAGCAGCCGGGTGCTGAGCCTGCGGGGTCTGCCCGAGCTGGTGCGTCTGGAGTTGGTCTACGCCATCGGATGCCGGGCGGCCGACCAGGTGAGCGTGGTCACCGGCGGGATGCGCCCGTGGGTCGACCAGCTTCGCGGCGTCGAAGCGAGCTCGATATGCGAGTTCGACCTTTCCCTGCTCAACGGTGTCGGCGATCGCCATCATGTTCGCTTCGCCCGTTTCAGCGTCGACCGTGTCCGTCTGGCCTACGCCGATCCCGAGGTCGAACGAGCCCACGACGTGTGGGACCTGCGACTGTTCGGGGTTCCCGGAAGGCGGCGGCTCGACTTCACCGCCATTCGCCAGCGCTGGTTGCGCGAGGCGACCAAGGGCTGGGCGGCGGCCACCATCGGCCGGATCGGAGACGGCGCCCTCACCCACCGGGTCGGCTCGGTCGGCGTGCTCTCTGCGGTCCTGGCCGCAGGACCAGGAGGCGGAGACGACCCGACACTGCTCGGCCGTGCCGACATCGAGCGGTTCCTGGCCCGGGTGCGCTCTCCCCGCTTCACAGCCGGCCGCCGGTCCCTCGGCCCCAAAGCCAAGGCGGCTCTGGTCGAGGAGTGCGCACTGATGCTGCGCGAAGCCCGGGAACTGGGGCTGCTACCCACACTCGGGCCGACGTTCGCCTTCCGACGTGGGGATCGCAGCCCCCGCCAAGTCGAGGAGCCGCCGGGCCGGGCCCTGCCTGCTGGTGTCGTCGCTCAACTCGACGCCAACATCAGGCTGCTCGCAGAGGTTCCCGGCGCCACCGGGGCGGCCCGGGTGCCAACGCTTGGGTCTCTCGGCGAGCACGCCGGGGAGATGGCTGTGTTGGCCTACAAACTGCTCAAGGGCACCGGGCGGCGCGTCGGCGAGGTGGCAAGTCTGCGCCTGAACTGCCTCGCCCACGACGAGCACGGAAAGGACGTGCTCGTCTACGACAACCACAAGGCGGCCAGGATGGGAAGGCGGCTCCCCCTCGCCGACTCCGAGCTAGCAGCGGCCATCCGCGCCCAGCAGGCATGGGTCCGCGAACGGTTCCCGGCCACGCTGGCCGAGCTGTGGCTGCTGCCCCGGCCCCACAAGAACACCGACGGAACCAACCACCTTTCCGCTCACCAGATCAACACCTGGATCAAGACCTGGGTGGGGCGCATCCCTCGCATCGACGCCGGCCCGCTCGAAAGCGACGCGGTCCCCTTCGACCGCGACGCCATCCACGCCCACGCCTTCCGCCACACCTACGCCCAGACCCTCGCCGACCAAGGCGTGCCCGCACCGGTGCTGAGAGACCTGATGGACCACCGCAGCATCGACACCACCATGGGTTACTACCGCGTAGCCGACACCAAAAAACGCGAAGCGATGGAGGCCCTCGCCCGCCACACCATCGACAACCGCGGTGTCACGCGACCAATCGAAGGCGAGCCATCGCCCGTGGCCCACCTGCGCGAGCACCTGTCCTGGGTGGCCGTCCCCATGGGCAAGTGCTCCGAGCCAACCAATGTGCGCGCCGGTGGGCAGGCCTGCCCGATCCGCTACCAGTGCGCCGGCTGCCCGCACTTCGAGTCCGACCCCTCCTACCTACCGGAGCTGCGCGTCCACGCTGACGAACTACGCAAACAACGCGAGGCGATGCTCGCCGCCAGCGCCGCAGACTGGGCCGTCGAGCACGTCACCCGCCAACTCGATGTCATCGTCGGCCATGTCCACACCCACGAGACGCTCCTCGAGCGTCTCGCCGCCGGCGAGCGCTCCGCCATCGAGGACGCATCGGCCACCCTGCGCAAGGCGCGCCAATCCGTTCCTGTCGCCTTCAAGAAGCGTGGATCCGACCATGGCTGACAACAGCGCCGCTCTCCGGCGCGCCCGCCGACACGACAGCCGCACCAAACGCCAACGGGCCGCCGATGCGCTCAGCGCCATGGAACAGACCGGCGAACCCATCACCTTCCCGGCCGTGGCCCGCCGCGCCGGCGTTTCTGTCACGCTGCTCTACGCAGACGCCGAAATCAGGGCGCGCATCGCAACCGCACGCGACCGCCAGCGCCAGGCCGGAACCGAACGAGCCTGGCGGCTGCCAGCCCGCTCTCTTGTCACCGAACAAAGTCTGCGCGCCGAGCTCGCCAACGCTAAAGAGCGGGCCCGCCGTCTCGCCGACGAAGTCACCGTGCTCCGTGAACAGCTCAGCCGCCACCTCGGCGCCATCTCCGACGCCGCTCGCGGAGAAGCGGTCATCCCTCTGCTCGAACAGCTCGAACAGCGCGCCGCCGACCTGGAAGCCGACAACCACCGCCACCGGCAGCGCATCGCCCAGCTCGAAACCGACACCCAGGAGCTGACCCAAACCCTCGACGCCGCCCGAGCTATGAACCGCGAGCTGATGAGCGAGCTCAACCGAAACACCAGCCCTCAGAGCCGACAACGCGCTCCTCGCCGCCGCGCCTGATCACCGATCTGTGTGACCGACGTCCGCCACACACCACTACGCCGCTGACCAGGCCCTTCTCTGGCGACTACAAAAGAACTGGCGTTCTCCTGGACCGCTTGCTGCACCGCTCGGTGGTGATCAACATCGACGGCGACAGCTACCGGATGCGATCGCATCGGGCCAGAGCAGACG
>JBOGGH010000248.1:0-4827 GCA_050743905.1 Acidimicrobiales bacterium | reverse complement strand
CTCGGGCACCTCGCCGGCGCCGATCTCCTCCATCACCGACCGCACGGCGGCCATCTCCCCTTCGGGGTCCGGGGCCGAGCCGTCGACCACGTGGACCGCCAGGTCGGCCAGCCGCACCGAGTCGAGGGTGGTGCGGAACGCCTCCACCAGCTCGTGGGGGAGCTTGCGCACGAACCCGACGGTGTCGGTCACCAGCACCGTCTCGCCCCCGGGCAGGGCGAGCTGGCGGGTGCGCGGGTCGAGGGTGACGAACAGGCGGTCCTCGGCCGGCACCCCGGCCTCGGTCAGCCGGTTGAGGAGGGTGGACTTGCCGGCGTTCGTGTAGCCCACCAGGGCGAGCTGGCGGTGGCGGCCACGGGCCCGCGAGCGTCGCTGGACCCCGCGGGTCCGCTCCACCTCGCGCAGGTCGGCCTCCAGCCGGTGCATACGGCGCACCAGGCGCCGGCGGTCGACCTCGAGCTGGGTCTCGCCGGGGCCCCGGGTGCCGATGCCGCCCGCCTGCTGGCTGAGGTCGGCGCCGCGGCCGCGCAGCCGCGGCAGGCGGTAGCGGAGCAGCGCCAGCTCCACCTGCGCCCGGCCCTCGGGGCTGCGGGCGTTCTGGGCGAAGATGTCCAGGATCACCGCCGTCCGGTCGATGGCCGTCCGGCCGAGGAGGCGCTCCAGGTTGCGCTGCTGGGCGGGGGTGAGCTCGTCGTCGAAGACCACCGTGTCGGCGTCGACCTCCTCGGAGAGCGCCGCCAGCTCGGCCGCCTTGCCGCGGCCCACGAAGGTGGCCGGGTCCGGCCGGGTGCGGCGCTGGACGGTGCGGGCCACCACGTCCGCCCCGGCCGTGTCCACCAGCAGCGCCAGCTCGTCCAGGTTGGCGGCCACCGCCTCGGCGTCGGTGCCGGGGAGCACCACGCCCACCAGCACGATCCGCTCCCGGAACGTGCGGTCGATGAGGGTGCCGGGGAGGGTCACGGTCACTCCAGGAGGCCGAGGGCTCCCAGGTCCACCACCACGTCGGCCACGCGGTGGACCGGGCCGCCCAGCAGGACCGGGTCGAGCTCGCCCGGGCCCAGACAGACTTCGAGCGTGCCGCCGGGGTTGTGCACCCGGACCCGTTCGCCCACCAGCCCCCAGCTCCGCGCCGCCGCGGCGGCGGCACAGCTCCCCGAGCCGCAGGCGCGGGTCTCGCCCACGCCGCGCTCCCACACCCGCAGCACCAGCTCGTCCGGGGCCGGGCCCAGGGCCACGAACTCCACGTTCACCCCGTCCGGCCGGCGCGCCTCTATCCCCACCCCGATCTCGGCCACGGCCACCGTCGAGGGGTGGTCCGGGCCGTAGAGCACCAGGTGGGGGTTGCCCAGGTCCACCTCCCGGACGTGCCGGTCGGCCATGGGCTGGGGCTGGTCCGCCCCCAGGCGCACCGGGCCCATGTCCACGGTCGCCATGGCCCGGCCCGGCCGGTCCCCCTCGCGGTAGATGACCGTCCGCACGCCGGCCCGGGTCAGCACGGTGAAGCGCGGCCCGGGCGCCAGCCCGGCCTCCACCGCCGCCTGGCCCAGGCAGCGCAGGCCGTTGCCGCTCACGGCGGCCTCGGTGCCGTCGGCGTTGCGCAGGTCCATGGAGAGGTCGGCCCCGCCCTCGCCGGCGGCCACCCGGAGCAGCCCGTCGGCGCCCACGCCCTTGTGGCGGTCGCAGAGGGCGCGCGCCAGATCCGGGGTGAGGTCCACGCGGCGATCGAGGTCCACCAACACGAGGAAGTCGTTGCCGGCGCCCTCGTGCTTGGCGAGCGCGAGCTGGTTGCCGTCGATCAGGGCCATCGCCACATTCTCGCACCCCGGGGCCGCCGGCCGTGCAGTCCGCTCATCCGTCCAGGGCCGCCGAGAGCACCACCACCGGGTCCTCGCCCGGCTCCACCCACCGGATGCGGGGGTCCCGGCGGAACCAGGACCGCTGGCGGCGGGCGTAGGCGCGGGTGCGCTGCACGGCGGCGGCCACGCACGCCTCCAGTGGCGCGCCCCCCTCCACGTGGGCCAGGAGCTCCCGGTAGCCCAGGGCCTGGCGGGCGGTCCCGGACAGCCCTTCCGGGCGGGCGGCCAGCGTCCGCACCTCGTCCAGCAGCCCCTCGTCCAGCCAGCGGCGGAAGCGCGTCTCGATGCGCCGGTCCACCACCTCGGGGTCGAAGGGGAGCCCCACCAACGCCACGCGGGTGGGCGGGTAGGCGGTGAGCCCCGGCCCGTACGACGAGAAGGGCCGGCCCGACCCCACCGTGACCTCGAGCGCCCGCACGATCCGCCGCCGGTTGGCGTCCGTGGTGCGGGAGGCGGCCAGCGGGTCGAGCCGG
The DNA here is from genome assembly GCA_050743905.1 of Acidimicrobiales bacterium. Classification (GTDB taxonomy): domain Bacteria; phylum Actinomycetota; class Acidimicrobiia; order Acidimicrobiales; family RAAP-2; genus JBOGGH01. Next base: position 2,498 of record JBOGGH010000248.1, on the reverse strand, counting down.
GCCAGCCGGGCGTGGAGCGCGGCCACGCCGCCCGGCCGGTCCGCTTCCCGCTCCAACTCGGCGGCGACCGCCGGCCACCGCCCCGGGAGCTCCAGGTCGTCCACGACGGCCCGCAGGTAGAGCCCGGTGCCCCCCACCAGCAACGACCGGTGGCCGCGGGCGGCCACGCCGGCCAGCGCCTCGCGGGCCGCCCGCTGGAACTGCCGGACCGAGAACTCCTCGGAGGGGCTTGCCAGGTCCAGCAGGTGGTGCGGGACGGCCGCCCGGTCGGCGGCGGTGGGCTTGCCGGTGCCGATGTCCATCCCCCGGTAGACGGTCATCGAGTCCACGCAGGCCAGCTCCACGTCGCCCCGTCCCAGCGCCACGGCCATGGCGACCTCGGACTTGCCCGACGCCGTGGTGCCCACCAGGGCGACGGGCGCCCGGCCGCCGGCACCCGACTGGCCGCCCGCCCGGTCCGGGCGGTCAGCCGGCGGCAACCGGTGCGCCGGTCCCGGGCGGTCAGCCGGCGGCAACCGGGATGTGCGTGCGGTGGCGGGGGCGGGCGGTGACCCGCACGAGGGTGCCGGTCAGGTGGTGGGGCGCCGCCCCGGTCACCGCCACCTCGGCGAAGGTGCCGGCCGGCGGGAGCCCGCCGCCGCCCGCCGGGAAGTGCACCAGCTTCCCCTGGCGGGTCCGGCCGGTCCCCATGGCCGGGTCTCGGCGGCTCGGCCCCTCCACCAGGATCTCCTCGGTCCGCCCCACCCGGTCCCGGTGCCGGGCCAGCGCCGAGCGCTCCACCACGGCCCGCAGCCGCTCGAACCGGTCGGCCACCACGTCCGGCGGGACGGCCAGGTCCTCCATGGCGGCGGCACGGGTGCCCGGACGCGGCGAGAAGATGAAGGTGTAGGCGCTGTGGTACCCGGCCTCGGCCACCACGGCCAGGGTGGCCTCGTGGTCCTCCTCGGTCTCCCCGGGGAACCCCACGATGATGTCGGTGGTGACCGCCAGGTCGGGCACGGCCTCCCGGGCCGCGGCCAGCCGCGCCAGGTACCGCTCGGCGGTGTAGCCGCGGCGCATGGCGGCCAGCACCCGGTCGCTCCCGGACTGGAGGGGGAGGTGGAGCTGCTCGCAGACGGCGCCCACCTCGGCCATGGCGGCCACCGTCTCCGGCCGGAGATCCTTGGGGTGGGGGCTGGTGAAGCGCACCCGCCGGATACCCTCCACCGCGCCCACCTGCCGGAGCAGGTCGGCGAAGAGGGGCCGGCGCCGGGTGAGGTCCCGGCCGTAGGAGTTGACGTTCTGGCCGAGCAGGGTCACCTCCACCACCCCGCGGGCGGCGAGGTCGCGGACCTCCTGCACCAGGGCGTCCGGGGGGCGACTCACCTCGCCCCCGCGCACCGACGGCACGATGCAGAAGGCGCACGAGTTGTCGCACCCGGTCTGGACGGTGACCCACGCCGCGTAGGGCACGTCGCGCACGGCGCCGAGGGCCGCCTGAGGGTCCCCGCCGTCGGCGGGCGGGGGGGCGTCCAGGATCTCCACGATCGGGCCCTCGGCGGCCGCCCGCCGCAGGAGCTCGGGGGCGCGGGCCAGGTTGTGGGTGCCGAACACCACGTCCACGTGGTCGGCCCGGCGGCGGACCAGGTCACGGTCCTTCTGGGCCAGGCACCCGCCCACGGCGATCTGCATCCCGGGGCGCTCCTTCTGGAGGGAGCGCAGGTGCCCGAGGTGCCCGTAGAGGCGGTTGTCGGCGTTCTCGCGGATGCAGCAGGTGTTCAGCACCACCACGTCGGCGTTCTCGACGTCGTCGGTGGGCTCCATGCCGTCGGCCACCAGGAGCCCGGCCAGGCGCTCGGAGTCGTGCTCGTTCATCTGGCACCCGAAGGTGCGGATGGCGAACGTGCGGGCCATCGCAGCAGTGTAGGGCGGCTACCGCTACCCCTCGCCGGTCAGTGGCGGGAGCCGGGCGGCGTCCCCGGTCACCAGGCCGGCCGTGTCCGCCCGCAGCAGCAGGACCTCACCGGGGATCCCGGCCTCGGCCAGGCCGGCGCGGGCCGCCTCGCAGACGGCGTGGGCGTCCCGCGCCGTGGAGAAGCCGAGCAGGCTCGGACCGGCCCCGGACCAGCAGGCGGCCAGGGCGCCCCCGGCCATCAGCCTGGCCAGCAGCATGGGCGCCTCGGGGAAGAGCGGGCTCCGGTAGTCCTGGTGGAGGCGGTCCTCGGTGGCCTCCCGCACCAGGAGGCGGCTGTCGGCCAGGCCCACCAGGAGGAGCCCCATCCTGCCGAGGTTGAAGGCGGCGTCCTCCCGGCTGACCCGGGCCGGCAGCGCCTGCCGTGCCTTGGCCGTGCTGAGCGGCCGGTCGGGCACCACCACCACGAACGCCAGGCTCGGGTCCAGCGGCAGGCGGGCCGCCCGCACCGCCCCCCGGACCGACGACGCCACCACCAGCCCCCCCACCACGCTGGCCGCGGCGTTCTCCGGGTGCCCGTCCGCCCGGGCGGCCACCGCCAGGGGGT
>JBOGGH010000247.1:0-4846 GCA_050743905.1 Acidimicrobiales bacterium | reverse complement strand
GTCTCGGTGTCGCGCCCGGACCGCAGCACGGCGCCCGGGCGCTCGCCCGCCAGGGCGTTGTGGCGCACCACCTCGGTGCCGTTCACCAGCACGTGCTCCACCCCGGTCCCCTCGGCGTAGAGGCGGCTCGCCCCGCCGGGCAGGTCGTCCCGGGTCCGCTCGGGGCCGTGGCCGATCTCCTCGGGGTCGAGCACCACCACGTCCGCCCACCACCCCTCGGCCAGCCGGCCCCGGTCGCGCAGGCCGTAGAGGCGGGCCGGCACGTCGGTCAGCAGCCGCACCGCGTCCTCCCAGCCGAGCAGGTGGCGGCGGCGCACGCCGTCGCCGAGCAGCGACGTCGAGTAGACGGCGCCGCACATGGTGTCCAGGTGCGCGCCGGCGTCCGACCCGCCCACCACCGCCCGCGGGTCCTGCCAGACCTTCGCCCGCAGCGCCCAGTCCTCGTCCGACTCGGGGATGGGCGGGCGCAGGCCGGTGCGCAGCTCGTCGGCCACCACCACGTCGAGCATGGCGTCGAACGGCGACTGCCCCCGCTCGGCCGCCACGTCCCCCACGGTGCGGCCCTCGTAGGCGGCGTTCTCCGGCGCGAACGTCTCCTCCAGCACGAGCCGCTTCCACACGGCCAGGTGCCGCAGGATCCCCGCCTCGTCCGACTGCGCCCCCTCGTCCAGCCTCCGCCGGACGTCCGGGTCGGCCAGGGACCGCAGCCGCTCGGCCTTCGGCTGGGCCAGGACCTCCCGCCAGCCGGGGAGCCCGTCCAGGATCACGCCGCTCTCGAAGGAGAGCCGGATGCGCATGGTGTGGGGCAGGGTCAGGGCCACCACCGTGGCCCCGCGGCGGGCGGCGGCGTCCGAGGCGGCGAGCTGGTGGGCGGCGGCGTCGGGGTTGCCGGCCGAGACGCCCAGCACGTTCCAGTTCACGGGACGGTCGGCCAGCAGCGAGAGGGTGGCCATCAGGTCCACCTCCTCCTCGCTGAACCCGTTGAGCGAGCCGGAGAGCACCAGCTCCAGCGTGGTGCCGCCGTGGGGCCGCACGGCCGCCGCCAGCGCCTCCAGCTCGGACCGCGTGGCCGACCGCGACGGCACCGGCTGGCCGTCGCCGTCGTGGTGGGTGTGCGCCTGCGAGGTGGAGAACCCCAGCGCGCCCTCGTCCAGGGCGCGCCCCAGGGCCTCGGCCATGGCCGCCACCTGCTCGGCGCTGGCCTCGTGGCCCACGGCGTCGTCGCCCATGACCAGGCGGCGGATGGTGGAGTGCCCGGCCAGGAAGCCGGCGTTGACCCCGAGCCGGCCGTCCAGCCGGTCGAGCCACTCGCCGAACCCGGCCCACCCCCAGTCCAGCCCGGCCTCGAGGGCGGCCAGCGGCATGCCCTCCACCCTGGCCAGCATGGCGGTCAGGTAGGCGGTGTGCTCCGGTGCGGTGGGGGCCAGGGAGAAGCCGCAGTTGCCGCCGACCACCGTGGTCACCCCGTGCAGCGGCGACGGGCTGGCCGAGGGGTCCCAGAACACCTGGGCGTCGTAGTGGGTGTGGAGGTCCACGAACCCGGGGGCCACCAGCAGGCCGTCGGCGTCGATCACCCGGCGGGCCTGCTCGTCCACGCGGCCCAGGGCCACCACCCGGCCGTCGCGGACGCCCACGTCGGCCGTCCTCGACGGCGAGCCGGTGCCGTCGACCACCGTGCCCCCGCGGATCAGCAGGTCGAGCATGTCATCGCCCCCCTCTCGCTCCAGACGTCACGGCTCGGTCCATCCTCCCTCCCGGGTGCCGCACGGCGCCACCGTACCGGCGGCCGGGCCCCCGGACCGTACCCGGCGGCCCCGGCACCCACACCGGCACCCGCCACCGGCGGGCGTGGGGCCGCCCCGGCCGGCGGCCCGCGCCTGACGCTAGTGTCACGTCCGATGGCTGCCGTCCCGCAGGCGCCCGAGGGGTCCCGCCTGCTGCCCGATCCCGAGCCCCGGCCGATCCGGGTGCCGATCATCTCCGTGGACGACCACCTCATCGAGCCGCCCGACCTCTTCGACGGCCGCATGCCGGCGGCCCTGGCCGGCGCCGCGCCGCGGGTGGTGGAGCTGGACGCCGGGCGGGAGGCCTGGGCGTTCGAGGACAGCCTCTATCCCAACGTCGGCCTGAACGCCGTGGCGGGCCGGCCCCGCGAGGACTGGAGCATGGACCCGGCCCGCTTCTCGGACATGCGCCCGGGCTGCTACGACATCGACGCCCGGGTCAGGGACATGGACCTGGCCGGCATCTGGGCGGCGCTCTGCTTCCCCTCCCTCGTGGCCGGGTTCTGCGGCTCGGTCTTCTCGCGGGCCAAGGACCCCGCGCTGGGCCTGGCCTGCGTACGGGCGTGGAACCGGTGGCACCACGAGGTGTGGGCCGGCACCCACCCCGGGCGCATCGTCCCGCTCCAGCTCCCGTGGCTGGCCGACGTGGCGGTGGCGGCCGAGGAGGTCCGCCGCAACGCCGGGCTGGGGTTCCGGGCGGTCAGCTTCCCCGAGTTCCCGGCCCAGCTCGGCCTGCCCTCGATCTTCTCCGGGCACTGGGACCCGTTCTTCGCCGCCTGCGAGGAGACCGGGACCGTGGTCTGCCTGCACACCGGCGCCTCGGCCTGGGCCCCCCTGCCGTCGCCGGACCCGCCCTTCGAGCTGCTGCCCACCCTCTTCCCGGTGAACGCCCTGGTGGCCGCCGGCGAGTGGCTGTGGTCCGGCGTCCCGCTGCGCTTCCCCCGCCTCGCCGTGGCCCTGAGCGAGGGGGGCATGGGCTGGGTGCCCATGCTGATGGACCGGGTGGACTACGTGGTCTCGCACTCCGGCTCGGGCACCGAGCGCGGCGGCTGGGACGCCGACCTCCCGCCCAGCGAGGTGCTGCGGCGAAACTTCTGGTTCTGCACCATCCAGGACCCGTCCGTGGTGCCGCTCCGGCACCGGATCGGCGTGGACCACATCATGGTGGAGAGCGACTACCCCCACGCCGACTCGACCTGGCCGGACACCCAGGCGGTCCTGGCCGAGACCATGGCCGGGGTGCCCGACGACGAGCTGCGGGCCATGGCCTGCGGCAACGCCGCCCGGCTCTTCCGCCACCCGCTGCCCGAGGCGGACGACTGGCGCGTGGGATGACCGGCGTGGCCCCGGGCGGCGGCGAGCCGGTGACCGTGCGCACCCCGGTGGTGGACGCCGACGGCCACGTGGTGGAGCCCCGCTCGGCCTGGGCCGGCCTGGCGGACGAGCACCGGCCGCGCATCGAGCGCGACGCCCACGGCTACGAGCACGTGGTGGTGGGCGACGCCGAGATCCTGGCGGTGCCGCTCGGCACGCTGGCCACCCCGGGCGCCCGCTTCAGCGACCCTGAGGCGTTCACCTCCCTGGAGGAGGCGCAGGCCGGCGGGTGGGACCCGGTGGCGCGCCTGACCGACATGGACGCCGAGGGCATCGACCAGGCGGTGCTCTACCCCTCGGTCGGCCTCTACCTGTGGGCGCTCACCGACCCGGCGGCCGCGGTGGCCACCGCCCGCGCCTACAACGACTGGCTCGCCGGCTACTGCGCCGCCGCGCCCGGCCGGCTGTTCGGCGCGGCCATGCTGCCCGTGCAGGACCCGGCGGCGGCCGCCGCCGAGCTGCGCCGCGCCGCCGGCGAGCTCGGCTTCACCGCGGCGTTCGTGCGGCCCAACCCGTGCATGGGCCGCTCCCTGTGCGACCGCGCCTACGACCCGGTGTGGGACGCCGCCGAGGAGGCCGACGTGGCGGTGGGGGTGCACGAGGGCAGCTCGGTGATCGTCCCCACCCTGGGCGCCGACCGCCCGTTCAACCCGCTGGTGCTGCACGCCACCTCGCACGCCATGGAGGAGATGCTGGCCTACGCGCAGATGGCCGCCTTCGGCGTCTTCGACCGGCACCCGTCGCTGAAGGTGGTGTGGCTCGAGTCCGGCGGCGGGTGGGTGCCCTACTGGACGGAGCGCCTGGACGAGCAGGCCGAGAGCTTTGGCGGGTTCTGCCCGGGGATGTCGCTCCGGCCCAGCGAGTACTTCGCCCGCCAGTGCTGGATCTCCTTCGAGGTGGACGAGCGGACGCTGCCGGTGCTGGCCCCGCTCGTCGGCGAGGGTCGGTGCGTCTGGGGCTCGGACTACCCCCACCACGACGCCACCTTCCCCGGTGCCGTGGACGCGCTCCGGCGCACCGTGGCCCCCTGCCCGCCGGCCCTCCAGGCGCGGGTGCTCGGGCTGAACGCCGCCGGCGTCTACCGCCTCCCGCCCCGCCGGCGGGGACCGGAGGCCGCGGCCGACGCCTACTTCACGGCCATCGTGACCCGGGACGTGGAGGCGCTCCGCCGGCTGTTCGCGCCCGACGCCGTGCTGGACGCCGACGGCCTCGTCCAGGAGGGCGCGGACGCCATCGCCCGCTTCTACGCCGAGGGGGCGTTCGGCTTCGAGGACCTCATGCCCCTCCCCGGGCCGGCCGTCGTGGACGGCGACCGGGTCACCGTGCCCATCGACCTGCGCATCGCCGGCGGGCGCCTCGCCGTGGAGGACGTGTTCACCGTGGCCGGGGGGCGGATCGCCTCGCTCACCATCCGCGGGCTCGGCGACGGCGTGACCGACCGCCTCCGCGCGGCCACCGCCGGGCGGTGACCGGCGACGCCCGGTGCCGGCGGGGCCCGGTGCCGGCGGGGCCGGGCGGCCGGCCACGTCACCCGGGCAAGAACGTGACGTACACCTCACCTGTGCTCGTGGACTGCGTCGGGGACGCGAACGACTGGGGCGCCACCGGGTCCTGGGCGGCAAAGCTCCCCCCGGCACCGCCGCCGCCGCCGGCATAGGTGGCCCCGCCGCCGCCGCCCCCGCCACCGC
>JBOGGH010000246.1:0-4874 GCA_050743905.1 Acidimicrobiales bacterium | reverse complement strand
CACGTGCTTCAGATCCCAGAGCTTGATCTGTTCGACGGAATAGCGGTAACGACCAAGCACGGTCTCCGTTTCGTAGATCGAGATCAGATCTCCGGCATCACGACGGCGACCGTCCGTTGCAAGCTCACCGAGACACAGGTCGCGTCCTTGCCTGCGCCTCATGGGACGCCAGTCCTTAGGCCGGATCCCGGTCACGATGAAGGGCGCTCCCTCACGGCTTGGTACGGCCGCACCTTCGGTAGGGAACGCTGGAAGTCCGTCGACTGAGGCGTGACAGACATCTCGGGGACCGCGAAATAGTTTGCGCCAATCCCTATCACGTGCCCCCTCTCCGCGACCGTCATCTGAGCGCCACGTCGCCCCGACCGCCGGCCGGGGAGTCAGTTACAAACCTGGCTCAACTCGTTCGACGGTCACCACTCGATCAAGGGAGCGATCGAACGAGGCCACCCGTGCGATTCCCGTACTCTCCACACACGCGACCAGGTACGCCTCGGCGAAGTCGACTCGCTCGGTTTCGTACACCTCGACAGCCCTCAGCAGCAGTGCTCGGTCGACGCAGACAACCGAGTCGAAGGCGACCAGCGAGCGGAGCGCTTGGGCAACCTGACCGCGCGGAGCCTCGTAGAAGGATGCCAGCACGTACACGGTTTCGGCGGCCACGACTTCGGTGAGCAGTAGCTCGGTCTCCGTGCCCAGGTAGTTCGTGGCTGCCTGTGCCACGTCCGGAGGATCGCCGGTGAGATGGAGGACCAAGACATTCGTGTCGACGAACGCACTCACCGGCGCGGAGCCGCTCGCACGCTCCTGGTCTTGTGAATGACATGGTCCCACGCGACGTCGCGCTTGGCGGCCGGGACCGAATACGTGGCGCCGGAACCTACCTTCGCAGGGCCGCCCGTCAAGGATCAAAGAACTGAAGGGCTGGCAAGACAGCACAAACTCGCTTGAAGTCGGAGTCGCGCGTCCATAGCCTCGAGGACGAGTCGACGGCGGCCACGGCGATCTCGATGTCGGTCAGAGCGACGGTTTCGGCACGCTCTCGTAGACGTGCCGCGGCTTCGCCAACGCTCTGCCACTGGACCGGGCCCAGGTCCGCCCACGGCAACCCGGTCAGCGATAGCCAGAGCCTCGCTCTCTCGAGGGACTTTGCACCGGCGAGCAACTCTGCCACGACAGGGCCGCATACGACCACCTCGCCCGCCACGAGGAGGTCATCCAATCGAGCCGCCTTGGACGCTCTACCGTGCCGCAGATACTCGACCCAGACCGACGTATCGGCCAGAACGGTCACGTCGTTCGATCGGTCCCACGCAGGGAACGCGAAACGTCGTCGATCTCCACCGTTCCTGCGAGTTGCCGAAGCTGGTCGACTGCGTCGTGCGTGAGGTAGAAGCGCACCGCTCGCTGGATCGCCTCGGTCTTCGACACGCCAGGAAGGCGCGCCATGAGCGAGGCGAGGAGGTCGTTGTCAAGCTCGAGGGTCGTTCTCACGACCCAGTATGCCATAGAATCTGGCAGATAGAGCAGCGGGAAGGGATGTCGTATTCAAACCCATCTGAGCTGCGGGAACGACTCTCTGCGGTCCGCCTACACGAGCCGTAGGCCCAGGCTCATCGCCACGCCGGACTGCGCTTCGTCCCGTGTGGCGAAGCCGGCGTCCTCAACCGGCTCGACCAGGCTCCGGAGGGCGGTGGCGAACTCGCCGAGTCAAGACGCTAAGAAGAACTAGCTACGCGCGGTGACCATCCATGCGGCTGCCCCGAACCGCAGACCGCCACCGGGCTCGTGGCGCTCAGTCAGGGACGGTTGGCGACGGGGTGTCGATATTTTCGAGGGACCCGCCTCGTCGCCGCCATGTGCGGCGAGCCGCTCTCCCAGTCGAGCAGGCGACAGCATGGGTGTGCGCGAGCGCGTTCGCCCGGACGGTCGCTCGCTAGCGGTGACCTACCCGAACTCAAAGCACTCCATCAGGTCGCCGATGTCCTGGCGCCCGTCACGAGGTGGTGCAGGTGGCCCTAGCGCAGCACCGTTCGCAGCCTGATTGTTTGGTCCACCCGGAGTGCTGTTGTCGAACTGGTGGTTCACCGAGGCGAGCGTAGGCAGCTCGAACACCGCCTCGAGGAACTTGAGGATCGAGCTGTGCTCGTAGACCGTCGGCTCAAGATGCCCAGGCCTCGCATACGGAGAGATCACCCAAGTGGGGACGCGCATGCCGAGCCCGTAGGCATCGAGTTGTGGCGGTCGCACGTGCTCGAAGTATCCCCCGTGTTCGTCATAGGTGACGATGTAGGCCGATTGCTGCCAGAGCCGCGACTCCATTAATGCGGTTATCAGCGTCTCCTGCAGGCCCATGCCCGCAGCGACGTCAGCCGGTGGGTGTTCGTCAAGCTCGTGAGTGTAGCTCGGGATCATATAGGAGACATTCGGCAGGGTGCCATTGTACGCATCCTCCAGGAAGTCGGCATCCGATGCCCGCGTGCGCGGGTCGTTGGCAAAATTCTTAAAGAACACGAATATGTTGTCACTGTCTCCGGCCGGCACATTGTCGAAGCCTCCGAGGTTGTAGACCTTCCAAGTGACCCCGGCCGCGTCGAGGAGATCGAGGATGCATGGATAGTCAAGGACACCGAACCCGTACACGCTGTTGTCCGTGATGCCGCCCGATGTTCCTGACGCCCAATAGAAGCGGTTCGGGTAGGTCTCTGTCATCGCCGAGCAGAAGTAGTTCACGCACAGTGTGAAGCGCTCGTGAAGGCCATAATAAAAGGGCAGGTCGACGCCGGTGAAGTAGCCGAGGGCGTTGGATCCCCCGAAAGTGTAGAAGCCGTCCATGGCACCGTTGTCGTACTCGCCGTGGTAGACGTCCCAACCCTCGTTCGGGTCTCCCGGTGACAGGGTGGTGAGATGGTAAGGGGCGATGCTCCCGCCGTTGCCGTCGGGCTGTGAGTACCCGCGTGGCACTCCGTAGTCGCCGATCCAGGGAGCAAAGCCGTAGTAGTTGTCGAAGGAGTGATTCTCCTGGCAATCGATCACGATGTGATCAAGAGGAATCTCTCTTCGTCGCGGACGCCGCGTCGACGCGTGCACCAGTTGTTCACCGGCGATCGGAGCGGCAATCGCGCCGAGACCGACGATCCCTGCCGCTTTGAGAACCGTCCGGCGACTTAGCCTTCGTGCTTGTAGAGATGCAGAAAGGTTGTCCACGTCACCCTCCCCGGTGCACGATCGGTCACTGTCCTTGCGCAGCTAGTACTAGTCCCCGCCCGGAGAACGCGTCAAGAGGGGTGCCCTCCGTTTCCGGACTCCTGCCGCTGACAACGCGGCCGCCGACTGCGCCAGGCTACGGCCGTGCACGCCCAGGGGATGTAAAAAGTCACACGAGTGGGATTCTCCCTCCGGTGATGTAGCGGCCTGGAGAAGCCCCGGTGGGGGCCCCAGAGGGGCGCGCGGGGCCGGGCCAACTCAAGCTGGCCGAGATCGAGGCCTCCATCGCCCTCTTGGGCGTCGGCCTCGATCCGGGGATCGGGTGGGGACATGCCACCCTGCGGGGCCGGCCGGCCGCCGCCCTCGACTTGATGGAGACCGCCCGGGGCGTGGTCGAGGAACAGGTGCTGCGCCTGGCGGGCGAGGCCAGCTTCCGCAAGGTCGACTTCTCCGAGGCGCCTGACGGACAGGTACGCCTGCGGGCACCGCTCACCCACCAGCTCGCCGAGGCCGTCATGCCCCGCTGCGCCGAGCGTCTCGCCCCTGTCGCCGAGGCCCTCGCCCGCAGGGTCGGCGCCCATGGTGGCGTCGAGGCCACCACACCGCTCACTAACCGGCGCGAAGGCTGTCCCGGGCCGAGGCGAGGGTTCGCCCCGTGGCGGGCGTGAGCAGTGCCACAGGGGAGCCTCGTGGGTGGAGCTGCCCCGACTGCGGCGGGAAGGTCAGCAACCCTCGCCATGTCCGCTGCGCCTCGTGCATCGACGCCAACCCTCGCCAGACACCTGCGCTGCGCCAGGCAAGATCAGAGGCGATCAGGGCCGGTCGCTCCACCATCCTGGCGGCCCGGTAGATGCGAGCTGGGCGAGGAGCGTGCTGGCGCCGGCGCTCGCCGGGGTGAGGCTGGGCGAGATCAGAGCCGCCTGCGGTGTGGCGAAGAGCACGGCGTCGGCTTGGCGGGCCGGAGCCCGGGTGCCACACTCGATGCACTGGGAGGCCCTCGCAGCTCTCGTGGGACTGGACTACCCGTGAACGGCCGCTTCGAGGCGAGGCTCTCCTCAGGGCGCTCCTTGGCGGGTCGGCCCTCGTGGCCGAGCCGGGCGAAGCGGCGAGGCTCGCCGCCGGGGCTCTCCTCGGCGGGCCGGCCCTCGTGGCCGAGCTGGGCGGAACGCCGTCGAGGCTCACCGTCGGGCGGTCGATCGAGGCGTGCTGGGCGGAGTCGTCGAGGCTCACCGTCGACCGATGGTCAAGGCTTCGCCGTCGGGCGATCGATCGAGGCGTGCTGGGCGATCGGTCGAGGCTCACCGTCGGGCGGTCGATCGAGGCGTGCTGGGCGATCGGTCGAGGAGAGCTGGGCGAGTCGTCGAGGCTCGCCATCGCCCGGCTGGGCGGGGTCTTCAAGGCCCACCGCCGGGCGATCGGTCGGCCTCCGACAAGAAGTCGCCCCGAAACCGTTCACAACTCTCCTTGGCGAGCCACGCACAGAGAGGGCGGAAAAACATCGCAGTACGATAGACATCCACATCCACCGCCCGACGACGGCCCTGTCGAAATTCGTGGGCGCCGAGGGACTCGAACCCCCGGCCCTGCTCGTTGTAAGCCACACCGGCCTGAGCGCCTTGCTTGAGGGCGTAATCCCAGGTCGTCCACCGTAGGTGCCGCCCCAACAG
>JBOGGH010000245.1:0-4888 GCA_050743905.1 Acidimicrobiales bacterium | reverse complement strand
GCCCGGGGACGCGGCGCCGAAGTAGAAGCCGGTCAGCCAGGGCAGCGCCTCCTGGCGCCCCCCGGCGATCTCGTCCAGGTCGTTCTCCATGGCCGCCGTGAACCCGTAGTCCACGAGGTCGCCGAAGTACCGCTCCAAGAGGCCCACCACGGCGAACGCCGTGAAGCTCGGCACCAGCGCCGAGCCCTTCTTCCAGACGTAGCCGCGGTCGAGGATGGTGGCGATCACGCTGGCGTAGGTGGACGGGCGCCCCACGCCCAGCTCTTCCATCGCCTTGACCAACGAGGCCTCGGTGTACCGGGCCGGCGGCTGGGTGCTGTGCGACCCCGGCGCAAAGCCGGTGGGATCCACGGCGTCCCCCTCGGCCAGCGGCGGCAGCACCACCTCGCGGTCGGCCAGCTCGGCCTCCGGGTCGTCCTCGCCCTCCACGTAGGCGCGCAGGAAGCCGGGGAAGGCGATCACCCGCCCGCTGGCCGAGAACTCGGCGTCCGCCCCGGCCAGCACGGCCGCGTCACCGGGCATGGTGGCGGCCAGCCGCACCTGGGCGCTGGTCCCCGTGGCGTCGGCCATCTGCGAGGCCACGGTGCGCTTCCAGATCAGCTCGTACAGCCGCAGCTCGTCGCCGTGCAGGGAACGGGCCGCCACCTCCGGCGTGCGGAAGGTCTCGCCGGCCGGGCGCACCGCCTCGTGGGCCTCCTGGGCGTTCTTCACCTTGCGCTCGTAGCGCCGGGGCACCTGGGGCACGTACTCGGGGCCGTAGAGGGCGGTGGCCTGGGACCGGGCGGCCTGCAGGGCCTCGTCCGACAGGGTGGTCGAGTCCGTCCGCATGTAGGTGATCCAGCCCTGCTCGTAGAGCCGTTGCGCCACCTGCATGGCGCGCTGCGCGCTGAACCGCAGCTTCCGGCCGGCCTCCTGCTGGAGGGTGGAGGTCATGAAGGGGGGCGCCGGCGAGCGCCGGAACGGCTTCTCGGTGACCGAGCGCACGGCGAACGGGCGTCCCTGCAGGCCGTCGGCCAGGGCCGTGGCCTCCGCCTCGACCAGCACCCGGGCGGCCGAGGACGCCTCGCGCTCGCCGGTGGCGGCGAAGTCCCGGCCGGTGGCCAGCGCCGTGCCGTCCACCGCCACCAGGGAGGCGGTGAACGAGCCCCCGGCGGCGGCGAAGCTCCCCTCCACCCCCCACCACGTGGCGGAACGGAACCGCATCCGGGCCCGCTCCCGCTCCACCACCATTCGGGTGGCCACGCTCTGGACCCGCCCGGCCGAGAGCCGGGGCATGACCTTCCGCCACAGCACCGGCGAGACCTCGTAGCCGTAGAGGCGGTCGAGGATCCGGCGGGCCTCCTGGGCGTCGACCAGGCGGCGGTCCAGCTCCCGCCACTCGTCGACCGCCCGCCGGATGGCCCCCGGGGTGATCTCGTGGAAGACCATGCGCTTGACCGGCACCCGGGGCGAGAGCACCTCGGAGAGGTGCCAGGCGATCGACTCCCCCTCGCGGTCCTCGTCCGTGGCCAGGTAGAGCTCGTCGGCGTCCTTCAGGAGCCGCTTGAGGTTGGCCACCACCGACCGCTTGTCCGGCGAGACCACGTAGAGCGGCTTGAAGCCGTTGTCCACGTCCACGCCGAGGCGAGCCCACCCCTCGCCCTTGTAGGCGGCCGGGACCTCCTCGGCGCCGCGGGGGAGGTCGCGGATGTGCCCGACGGACGACTCCACCACGAACCCCGGTCCCAGCATCCCGCCGATGGTGCGCGCCTTGGCCGGCGACTCCACGATGACCAGGGCCTTACCCATCGGCCCTCCCGGCGCCGGGCGCCCTCCCCGCCGCGGTCCCCCGGCCCGGCGCCGGCAGGTGCGGCACCGGTGGGACGGGCGGGGCCGCCGGGACGGCCGCCGTGGGCGCGTGGTGGCTGGGCATGACGACGACAGGCTCCCGGCAGCGGCGGCCCCCTGTCAAGGCAGGGGGGGCCTGGCCGGCCGTGGCCCGGTGGCCGGTCCTCAGTCGGCGACCGCCGTGGTGGCCGGCGCCGCCGACTCGGCCGCCGGGACGTCCCCGCCGGCCACCCCGGCCGACTTCCGCTTGGAGAAGGCGATGGCCGCCAGCAGCACCACCAGCGCCGCCGCGGCGATGCCAAAGCGGGCGCCGTTGTTATGGCGCAGGGTGATGACGGCGGGCAGGACCAGCAGCGAGACCAGGTTCATCACCTTGATCATCGGGTTCAGCGCCGGCCCGGCGGTGTCCTTGAACGGGTCGCCCACCGTGTCGCCGATGACCGCCGCCTTGTGGGCCTCCGACCCCTTGCCCCCCTCGTTGCCGTCCTCGATGTACTTCTTGGCGTTGTCCCACGCCCCGCCGGAGTTGGAGAGCGTGTTGGCCATGAGCTGGCCGGTCAGGATGGCGCCGGCCAGGAACGCCCCCAGCGCCAGGTAGTTGATGCCGAAGCCCACGATCACCGGCGCCAGGATGGCCAGCAGCGCCGGGGTGGCCAGCTCCCGCTGCGCGCCGGCGGTGCAGATCGAGATGACCCGCCCGTACTCCGGCTTCTCGGTGTAGTCCATGATCCCGGGGTGCTCCCGGAACTGGCGACGGACCTCCTGGACCACGGTGCCGGCCGAGCGGCCGACCGCCCGGATGGCCAGCGAGGAGAAGAGGAAGGCTATCGACCCACCGATCAGCAGGCCCACGAAGGTGGTGGGGTTGGCCACGTTGACCTGGGCGGCGACCTGGTGGAAGAGCTGCGTGGCGGCCACGTGCTTCAGGCTGGGGAGCTGCTCGCCGATGGTCTCGATGAACGAGGCGAAGAGGGCCACGGCGGCGATGACCGCCGAGCCGATCGCCACCCCCTTGGTGATGGCCTTGGTGGTGTTGCCCACCGCGTCCAGGCTGACCATGATCCGCTCGGCCTCGCCGGTGAACTCGCCGGACATCTCGGCCACCCCGGCGGCGTTGTCCGACACCGGGCCGAAGCTGTCCTCGGACACCACCATCCCGGTGGTGGCCAGCAGCCCGATGCCGATGAGGGCCACCAGGTAGAGCGAGTACTCGATGTTGCCCCCGCCCAGCCCGATGGCCACCCCGATGGCGATGGCGATGGCGATGATCGCCCAGACCGACGACTCCAGCCCGATGGAGAACCCCGAGAGCACGGTGGTGGCCGGGCCGGTGCGCGCCGACTCGGCGATCTCCCGCACCGGTTCGCGCTCGGTGGACGTGAACTGCTCGGTGATCTGGCTGGCCACCAGGGCCAGCACCACCCCGGTCAGGACCGCCCAGAAGACCTTGAGGTCGTGGACGTAGTACTGCGCCACGAAGAACGCCCCGACGACGGTGAGGAGCGCGGAGAGCCAGAAGCCGCGGTTGATGGGCGCCATGGCGCTCCGGTCCTTGGCGCGGGCGCGCACCACGTAGACGCCGATCACCGAGGCGATGATCCCGATGGCCGGCACGATCAGGGGGAAGAGGATGGCCGGCGTGGGGTTGAGGATGTGGCCGGGCAGGGTGCGGAAGGCCGAGTAGCCGAGGATGAGCGACGAGATGATGGTGATCTCGTAGGACTCGAACAGGTCGGCGGCCATGCCGGCGCAGTCACCCACGTTGTCGCCCACGTTGTCGGCGATGGTGGCGGCGTTGCGCGGGTCGTCCTCGGGGATGCCGGCCTCCACCTTGCCCACGAGGTCGGCGCCCACGTCCGCCGCCTTGGTGAAGATGCCGCCCCCCACCCGCATGAAGAGCGCCAGGAGCGAGGCCCCGAAGGCGAACCCGATCAGCACCGCGGTGGCCGAGTTCTGGAAGATCATCACGATGGCCGTCGCCCCGAGCAGTCCCAGGCCCACGCAGAGCATCCCGGTCACCGCCCCGGTGCGGAACGCCACCTGGAGGGCGGCGGCCATCTTGCCGCCCCGGGCCGCCGCCGCCGCCGTGCGGACGTTGCCCCGCACGGCGACGCTCATGCCGATGAACCCGGTCAGGCCCGAGAACGCCGCCCCGAAGAGGAAGCAGATCACGCGGTAGAGCCCGGCCTCGCCGAAGCTGAGGGCCACGCTGCCGTCGGGACGGGTGACCTTGGTGGCGGTGAAGAAGATCAGCACCGCCAGCGGCACCACGATGATGACGATCGTCCGGAACTGGCGCTTCAGGAACGCCTCCGCACCCTCCTGGATCGCCTTGGCGATCTCGCGCATCTTGGGGGTGCCGGTGTCGGCGGCGAGCACGCCGCGCATGAGCACCAGGCCGGCGACGATGCCGATCACCCCGGCGACCAGCGCCAGGACCAGCCAGACCCAGTCCGCGTGGTGGAGGTGGAAGGCCTGGTAGCCCCCCTCGGCGACAAGGCCGTGGATCATGCCTGCGTGCTCCCTCTCTCTCCCTGCATGCGGCACGGCAGCGGCTGCTGCGGTCACCGGCTCGTACTCTCTGCTGGACGGCTCCGGGCCGACGGCTGCGGGCGCGCGGGACGGCGGAGACCGCCCGAGGCCGCAGGGACGTTAGCGACTGGGCAGGCCCCAAGGCAAGGACGCGCCGGCCCCCGGCCTCAGCGCTCCCCGGGCTGGTCCTCCCGGCCGAGGCCCCCCACCAGCTCGTAGTCGGGGTTGAGGATCGCCAGGCGGCGGCCCCAGGCGCCCACCATGCCCTCGGCCACCAGGCGGGCGCCGGGCTCGATCCCGGGGATCCTGGGCCGGCCCTGGAACACCAGGAGGATGGCGCCGCTGGGGTCGGCGAGCACGCACTCGAGGTTCGACGTGCCGGCCCGGGGCTGCACCCGGACCGACTTCACCCGGCCCGCCACCCGCACCCGCTGCCGCCAGGTGACCTCGCCGATCGGCCGCGTCCCGGTGGACCGGCGGGCGAGGGCCCGGTCGGCCGGGGACAGGGCCTCGCCCCGCGCTCCCCGGG
>JBOGGH010000244.1:0-4923 GCA_050743905.1 Acidimicrobiales bacterium | reverse complement strand
CTGTCGGCCGGCCTGGCCGGGCTGCCGGGCGTCCGGTCCGTCCGGGGGGCGGGGCTGTTGCTCGCCGCCGAGCTCGACCGGCCGGTGGCCGCCGAGGTGGCGGGGGCCGCCCTGGCCGCCGGCCTGCTGGTCAACCCGGTCCGGCCCGACGCGGTGCGGCTGGCGCCCTCCCTGCTGGTGGCCGACGACGAGGTGGACCGGGCGCTGGCCCTGCTCGAGGGCGCGCTGGCCGGGGTGGCGGCGCCGTGAGGCCCGCGTCGTGAGGGCCGCGTCATGAGGCCCGCGCCGTGAGGATGGCCAAGCACCAGCGCCAGCACCGGGTGGCCAAGCTCCTGGAGCTGCGACCGGTGAGCAGCCAGGCCCAGCTCGTGGACCTGCTGGCCGCCGAGGGGGTGGAGGCCACCCAGACCACGGTCTCGCGCGACCTGGAGGAGCTGGGCGCCCTGAAGGTGCGCCTGCCCGGGGGCGAGGCCGCGTACGCCCTGCCCGAGCTGCCGAGCCAGCAGATCGCCCCGGGGGACCACCTCCGGCGGGTGCTGGGGGAGTGGGCGGTGGAGGTGGCGAGCTCGCAGAACCTGGTGGTGCTGCGCACGCCGCCGGGCTGCGCCCATGTCGTAGGCTCGGCACTCGACCGCAGCGGGCTGGACGGGGTGCTGGGCACTGTCGCCGGCGACGACACGGTGCTGGTGGTGGTGGACGAGCGCCACGGCGGCCGGGCGGTCGCCGGCCACCTGGCGTCCCTGGCCGGCCTGCATGCGCCGCGGCAGGAGAAGCAGGAGAAGCAGGCGCCTCCCGAGGAGAAGGGGTGACGCAGATGGCGAGACGCGTGGTGCTGGCCTACAGCGGCGGGCTGGACACGTCGGTGGCGGTGCGCTGGCTCATGGAGCACATGGGCGTCGAGGTGGTGGCCGTGGCCGTGGACGTGGGGCAGCCCTCGGACGGGCAGGACTGGGGCGTGATCCGCGACCGGGCGCTGGCCGCCGGGGCGGTGGAGGCCGAGGTCGTCGACGCCCGGCGGGAGATGGCCGAGGAGTTCTGCGTGCCGGCGATCAAGGCCAACGCCACCTACGAGGGCAAGTACCCGCTGGTCTCGGCGCTGTCGCGGCCGGTGATCGTGCGCCACCTGGTGGCGGCGGCCCGCGAGCACGGGGCCGACGCGGTGGCCCACGGCTGCACCGGCAAGGGCAACGACCAGGTGCGGTTCGAGGTGGGGACGCGCGCGCTCGCCCCCGACCTGGAGGTGCTGGCGCCCGCCCGGGTGTGGGGGCTCAGCCGGGAGGACTGCGTGGAGTACGCGGCCAAGTGGGAGATCCCGATCTCGGTCACCAAGGAGAAGCTCTACTCGATCGACGAGAACCTCTGGGGACGGGCGGTCGAGTGCGGGGCCATCGAGGATCCCTGGGCCGACCCGCCGGCGGACGTCTACGCCCTGACCCGGGTCACGGCCACCGGGCCGGTGGAGGTGGTGGTGGGCTTCGAGGCCGGGGTCCCGGTCTCCCTGGACGGCCGCGCCCTGCCCGCCCACGAGCTCGTCGCCGAGATCGGCCGGCTCGCCGGCTCGACCGGCTTCGGCCGCCTGGACATGGTGGAGAACCGCAGGGTGGGCATCAAGAGCCGCGAGGTCTACGAGTGCCCGGGGGCGCTGGCGCTGCTCATGGCCCACGCCGACCTGGAGGACCTCACCCTCGAGCGGGACCTCCACCACGAGAAGGCGCGCCTGGAGCCGCGGTGGTCCGAGCTCGTCTACGACGGCATGTGGTTCTCCCCGCTCAAGCGGGCGCTGGACGCCTTCGTGGACGAGTCGCAGCGCCACGTCACCGGCGCGGTGCGGCTCCGGTTCCAGCCGCCCGGCGTGGGCGCGGTGGCCGGGCGGCGGAGCCCGGTGGCCCTCTACGACCACGGGCTGGCCACCTACGACGCCGGCGACACCTTCCGCCACCAGGACGCCGAGGGGTTCGTCCGGCTGTGGGGGCTCTCCGTGTCGACCTGGGCCTCCAGGCAGGGCGGCGGCCGGCCGTGACGCTGTGGCAGGGACGCCTCGGCGACGGGATGGCCGAGGAGGTCGCCCGCTTCACCGTGAGCGTGCAGTTCGACCGGGCGCTGGCCGGCGACGACCTGGCCGGCTCGCGCGCCCACGTGCAGGGGCTCGGCAAGGCCGGCATCCTCGCCGGCGACGAGGTGGCCACGCTGCTCTCGGTGCTGGAGCGGGTGGAGGGGGAGCTGGCCTCGGGGTCGTTCGCCTTCGAGCCGGGGGACGAGGACGTCCACACGGCCATCGAGCGCCGGGTGATCGAGCTGGCGGGCGACGTGGGGGCCAAGCTCCACACCGGGCGCAGCCGGAACGACCAGGTGGCCACGGCGCTCCGCCTGTGGACCCGCCGGTCGCTGCTGGAAGTGGCGGCGGCGGCGGTCGACCTCCAGGAGACGCTGCTGCGCCGGGCGCAGGAGGCCGGCGAGGCGTACCTTCCCGGCTACACCCACCTCCAGCGGGCCCAGCCGGTGCTGCTCGCCCACCACCTCCTGGCCCACGGGTGGGCGCTGGCCCGTGACGTCGACCGGCTGGTGGCCACGGTGGAGCGGTTGGACGTCTCGCCGCTGGGGGCGGGTGCCCTGGCGGGATCCTCGCTGCCCCTCGACCCGGACTTCGTGGCCGAGGAGCTGGGCTTCGCCGGGCGGTTCGAGAACTCGCTCGACGCCGTGTCCGACCGGGACTTCGTGGCCGAGGCCCTCTTCGACCTGGCGCTGCTGGGCGTGCACCTCTCCCGGGTCGGCGAGGAGATGGTGCTCTGGTCGAGCGACGAGTTCGGCTTCTGCACCCTGGACGACGCCTACGCCACCGGCAGCTCGATGCTGCCCCAGAAGAAGAACCCGGACGTGGCCGAGCTGGCCCGGGGCAAGGCGGGCCGGCTGATCGGCCACCTGGCCGGCCTGCTGGCCACGCTGAAGGGCCTGCCGCTGGCCTACAACCGCGACCTGCAGGAGGACAAGGAGCCCCTGTTCGACGCGGTGGAGCAGGTGACGCTGGCCCTGCGGGCGATCGACGGGCTGCTGGCCACCGTGGCGTGGCACCACGAGCGGATGCAGCACGCGGCGGACGGCCCGGCGGCGGCGGCGGTGGACCTGGCCGAGCTGCTGGTGGTCGGCGGGATGCCGTTCCGCCAGGCCCACGCGCTGGTGGGGGGGCTGGTGCGGGAGTCCGTCGACCGTCACGTGCCCCTGGTGGAGCTGGTCCAGGCCCACCCCGACCTGGGGGAGGAGGCGGCCCGGCTGCTGGAGCCCGGCGTGGCCGTGACCCGGCGGACCACCCCCGGTGGTGCCGGGCCGGCGCCGGTGGCCGACCAGCTCGAGCGCTTCGCCCGCAGCATCGCCGTCGACCGGTCGCGGCTGTCGCTCCACGGGTGAGGCCGTTGCCGTCGGCGGAGGGTGCCGACCCGGCCGGCGACCCGCTCGCCGCGGTTGCGGGCGCCGCGGTTGCGGGTGCCGTGGCGCCGGGTGCCCTGGCCGGCGACTCGCTCGCCGTGGCGCCGTGGCTGCTCAACAAGCTGCTGGTGCGGGACGGCCGGGCCGCCCGGATCGTGGAGGTCGAGGCGTACCGGGGGGAGGACGACCCGGCCTCCCACGCCTACCGGGGGAGGACCCGGAGGAACGCCGTGATGTACGGCCCGGCCGGCCACCTGTACGTGTACTTCACCTACGGCATGCACTGGTGCGCCAACGTGGTCTGCGGCGAGGAGGGCGTGGCGGGGGCCGTGCTCCTGCGGGCCGGGGCGCCGGTGCTCGGGGTGGAGGCCATGTGGGCGGCGCGCCCGGCCGCCCGCCGGGAGCGGGACCTGTGCAGCGGCCCGGCCAAGCTCTGCCAGGCCCTGGGTGTCACGGGGGCGGACGACGGCGCGGACCTGGTGGCGGGGCCGGTGCGGCTCGTGGACGACGGGGTGCCGCCGCCGCGCCGCCCGGCCCGGGGGGTGCGGGTGGGGATCACGGCCGCCGCCGACCGGCGGTGGCGCTGGTGGGTGGCGGGGGATCCGCACGTCTCCCGGGGGGCGGGGGTAGCCTCGCGTGGCCGGCCCGGTGGTCCCGGTGGGGCCGCCGGTCAGGGCCGGCAGGCCGGTGCTCGCCGGCCCGCGGCTCGTTGACGGTCGCGCACGCTCCTGCTAGAGTGGCGTTCCCGCCCGCACAGGCTGTGCGAGCGGGCCGGAAGCGAAAGCGCCCGGTACCCGGCACCAACACCCCTGGGTGCGTGCCCGGTCGTTCCTTGAAAACGGAAGAGCGAGAGCCAAAAGCCAGTGCGGGCGGCTCCGGAGCGCTTCGGCGTTCGCGGAGTCGTACGTCAAAGCAGTACGTGGCAGGCGGCGGGATCCCCTCGGGGTGAGCGCGCGCCTGTCGTCGGTTGGGGCGAAGAGTCGGCCCCGATCGGCTCTCTGATTTTTGCCGGCGTCCTCCGGGGCGGCGGCAGGAGTCTCGATGGAGAGTTTGATCCTGGCTCAGGACGAACGCTGGCGGCGTGCCTAATACATGCAAGTCGAACGAGGTCCATCCGGTGGCAACACCGGAGAAGACCTAGTGGCGAACGGGTGAGTAGCACGTGAGCAACCTGTCCCGAAGACCGGGATAACACCGGGAAACCGGTGCTAATACCGGATACCCCCACCGGACCGCATGATCTGGTGAGGAAATGGATTCCGCTTCGGGAGGGGCTCGCGGCCTATCAGCTTGTTGGTGAGGTAACGGCTCACCAAGGCGTCGACGGGTAGCTGGTCTGAGAGGACGATCAGCCACACTGGGACTGAGACACGGCCCAGACTCCTACGGGAGGCAGCAGTGGGGAATCTTGCACAATGGGCGAAAGCCTGATGCAGCAACGCCGCGTGAGGGACGAAGGCTTTCTGAGTTGTAAACCTCTTTCAGCAGGGACGATAGTGACGG
>JBOGGH010000243.1:0-4936 GCA_050743905.1 Acidimicrobiales bacterium | reverse complement strand
TCCGTGGGCATCGGCGCAGGGAGGCGCGGGTGGTGCCCGGGCGCGGCGCCAGGCACAGGTGCTCCCTGTACACTGGCGGTTCAGGAACGAGCCACTACGGAGGCGGTCACGTGTTCGAACGCTTCACCGACCGGGCGCGAAGGGTGCTGGTGCTGGCGCAGGAAGAGGCGCGCCTGCTCAATCACAGTTTCATCGGGACCGAGCACATCCTGCTCGGCCTGATCCACGAGGGCGAGGGCGTGGCCGCCAAGGCGCTCGAGTCGCTCGGCATCTCCCTCGAGGCGGTGCGCGAGAAGGTGGAGGAGACCATCGGCATGGCCGGGAGCGCCCCCAGCGGCTCCCCGCCGTTCACCCCGCGGGCGAAGAAGGTCCTGGAGCTCTCGCTGCGGGAGGCCCTGCAGCTCGGCCACAGCTACATCGGCACCGAGCACATGCTGCTCGGCCTCGTCCGCGAGGGCGAGGGCGTGGCCGCGCAGGTGCTCGTCAGCCTCGGGGCCGACCTGGGCCGGGTGCGCCAGCAGGTGATCCAGCTCATGTCCGGCTACCAGGGCAAGGAGGCCGTGGGCGCCGGCCCGGGCTCCCCGGCTTCCGACACCCCGTCCGGGTCGCCGGTGCTCGACCAGTTCGGCCGGAACCTCACCCAGCTCGCGCGCGACGGGAAGCTCGATCCGGTGATCGGGCGCGAGAAGGAGATCGAGCGGGTGATGCAGGTGCTGTCCCGCCGCACCAAGAACAACCCGGTGCTGATCGGCGAGCCCGGCGTGGGCAAGACGGCGATCGTGGAGGGCCTGGCGCAGAGGATCGTGGCCAACGACGTGCCGGAGACCCTCTCGGGCAAGCAGCTCTACACGCTCGACCTCGGCGCGCTGGTGGCCGGGAGCCGCTACCGCGGCGACTTCGAGGAGCGCCTGAAGAAGGTCCTGAAGGAGATCCGCACCCGCGGCGACATCATCCTGTTCATCGACGAGCTCCACACCCTCGTGGGCGCCGGGGCCGCCGAGGGCGCCATCGACGCCGCCTCGATCCTGAAGCCCATGCTGGCCCGCGGCGAGCTGCAGACGGTGGGCGCCACCACGCTGGACGAGTACCGCAAGCACCTGGAGAAGGACGCCGCCCTGGAACGGCGGTTCCAGCCGGTCAAGGTGGAGCAGCCCACGGTGGCCCTCACCATCGACATCCTGAAGGGCCTCCGGGACCGCTACGAGTCGCACCACGCCGTGACCATCACGGACCAGGCGCTGGTGGCCGCGGCCAACCTGGCCGACCGCTACCTGGCCGACCGCTTCCTGCCGGACAAGGCGATCGACCTGATCGACGAGGCCGGCAGCCGCCTGCGCATCCGCCGCATGACCACCCCGCCGAGCTACAAGAAGCTCGACGAGGAGATCACGCGCCTGCGCAGCGACAAGGAGGCGGCGATCGAGAAGGGCGCCTTCGAGCAGGCCAAGAAGCTGGCCGAGCAGGAGACCGAGCGCCTGGGCCGCAAGGAGGCCCAGGAGGCCGAGTGGCGGGCCGAGGGCGTCGACCTCTTCGACGTGGTGGACGAGGAGGTCATCGCCGAGGTGCTGGCCCACTGGACCGGCATCCCCGTCTACCGGCTCACCGAGGAGGAGACGGCCAAGCTCCTGCGGATGGAGGACGAGCTGCACCAGCGGGTCATCGGCCAGGAGGAGGCGCTGAAGGCGCTCTCCCGGGCCATCCGCCGGACGCGCGCCGGCCTGAAGGATCCCAAGCGCCCGAGCGGGTCGTTCATCTTCCTGGGCCCCACCGGGGTGGGCAAGACCGAGCTGGCCAAGACGCTGGCCGAGTTCCTCTTCGACGACGAGGACGCCCTGATCCAGCTCGACATGAGCGAGTACATGGAGAAGCACACGGTGAGCCGTCTCGTCGGCTCGCCCCCGGGCTACGTCGGGTACGAGGAGGGCGGGCAGCTCACCGAGGCCGTGCGGCGCAAGCCGTTCTCGGTGGTGCTGTTCGACGAGGTCGAGAAGGCGCACCCGGACGTGTTCAACGCCCTGCTCCAGATCCTGGAGGACGGTCGCCTGACGGACGCCCAGGGGCGCTCGGTGGACTTCAAGAACACCGTGCTCATCATGACGTCCAACCTGGGCACGGCCGACCTGCGCAAGACCTCGGTCGGCTTCGCCAAGACCTCCGAGGCGGTCACCTACGAGCGCATGAAGGCCAAGGTGAACGAGGCGCTCAAGGCGCACTTCCGCCCGGAGTTCCTCAACCGGATCGACGAGGTCATCGTCTTCCACGAGCTGAGCCGGGACGAGGTCATCGAGATCGTGGACCTGATGATCGCCCGCACGGCCAAGCAGCTCGAGGGCCAGGGCCTGGCGCTGGAGCTGACCCCGGGGGCGCGCGCGTTGCTGGCCGAGCGCGGGTACGACCCGCAGCTCGGCGCCCGCCCGCTCCGTCGCGCCATCCAGCAGATGGTGGAGGACCCGCTCTCGGAGCGGATCCTGTGGAAGGAGTTCCGGGTGGGCGAGACCATCGTGGTCGACGTGGACGACACGCCGGTCGACGGCGAGGAGGGGCCGCGCCTCTCCTTCCGGGCGGTCCAGGGCGTGGAGCCGCCGCCGATGGAGCTCGCCGGGTCCGGCGCCTCGCCGGACTGACCCCGCCCCGCCCCGGGCGACACGGCCGGGACGGTCACACCCTCCACGTACCCTGCCGCCATGGCGCGCCGGGTCACCACCTACCGCTGCACGGCCTGCGGGGCCGCGGCCGCGCGGTGGGCCGGGCGGTGCCCGGGCTGCGGCGCCTGGAACGCGCTCGAGGCCCGGGAGGACGGTCCCGGCCGGGCCGGTGGCGGTGCCGGGCCGGTGGCCGGGCCGGTGGCGGTGCCCCTGGCCGAGATCGATCCCGACGGCTGCCGGCCCGCCTCCACCGGCGTCGCCGAGCTGGACAGGGTGCTCTCCGGGGGGCTGCTGGCCGGGTCCGTGACCCTCCTCTACGGCGAGCCGGGCGTCGGGAAGTCCACGCTGCTGCTCCAGGTGCTGGCGGCCGTGGCCCGGCGGGGCCGCCCGGTGCTCCTGGTCTCGGCCGAGGAGTCGGCCCGCCAGGTGCGGCACCGCGCCGAGCGCCTGGGGCCGCTGCCGGCCCAGCTCATGGTTCTCGCCACGGCCGGCGTGGAGGAGGTGGAGGAGGCGGTGGCGGCGCTGGACCCGGCGCTCGTGGTGGTGGACTCGGTGCAGACGCTCGTCGCCCGGGACGTCCCCGGCGTCCCCGGCTCCGTGGGCCAGGTGCGGGCCTGCGTGGACCGCCTCGCCCGGACGGCCAAGGCGCTCGGCACGGCCACGGTGCTGGTGGGCCACGTGACCAAGGACGGCGCGCCGGCCGGCCCGCGGGCCCTCGAGCACCTGGTGGACACGGTGGTGGCCTTCGAGGGGGACCGGCACCACTCCCTGCGCCTCCTACGGGCGGTGAAGCACCGGTTCGGCACCACGGGGGAGGTGGGCCTCTTTGAGCTGGGGTCCTCGGGCCTGGTGGAGGTGGCCGACCCGGGACCCCTGCTGCTGGGCGACCGGCGCGCCGAGGTGCCGGGGAGCGTGGTGGCCCCGGTCATGGAGGGGCGGCGGCCCCTGCTCGTGGAGCTCCAGGCGCTGGCCTGCTCCGGCGGCGCCGGCCCGGCGAGGCGCAGCGTCCAGGGCGTGGACCCGCGCCGGCTGGGCGCCGTGGTGGCCGTGCTCGAGTGCCGGGCGGGGATCGAGGTGGGCCCGCTCGAGCTGCTGGTCTCGGCCACCGGCGGCGTCCGGGTGGTGGAGCCCGCCGCCGACCTCCCGCTGGCCCTGGCCGTGGCGTCGGCCCTGGCTGGCGTGCCCTGCCCGGCCGACCTCGTCTCCTGCGGCGAGGTCGGCCTGGCGGGCGAGATCCGTGCCGTCCCGGGCACGGGGCAGCGCCTGGCCGAGGCGGTGCGGCTGGGGTTCACCCGGGCGATCGTGCCCCGGTCCGCGCCGGAGGGACCGGGGGGGGATGGCGGTGGTGCGGGTGGCCAGCGTGGCCGAGGCGGTGGCCGCGGCCCTCCGCCTCCGGCGGGAGGAGGAGGCCGCCGCACGCCGGACCTCGCCGGTTCCACCGCTGCTGCCTGCGGGTACCATGCCAGCGTGGTCGACCACGGCGGCGAGCCGCTGATCGAGGCCCTGGCGCTCGTGGCGCCGGGCACGCCGTTGCGGGACGGGCTCGACCGGATCCTCCAGGGCAAGCGGGGCGCGCTGGTGGTGATGGGGGACGACCCGGTGGTGCTCTCCATCTGTACCGGGGGCTTCCTGCTCGACGCCGAGTTCAGCCCCCAGCGCCTCTCCGAGCTGGCCAAGATGGACGGGGCCATCATCCTCGCCCAGGACGCCTCGCGTATCGCCCGGGCCAACGTGCACCTGGTGCCGCGGGCGTCCATCCCCACGAGCGAGACCGGCACCCGCCACCGCACGGCCGAGCGCGTGGCCCGCTCGATCGACGTGCCGGTGATCACCGTCTCGGAGGCCATGGCCTCTGTCACCGTGTTCCGCCACGCCCGGAAGCACACGCTTCAGCCCACCGGGCGCCTGGTGGCCCGGGCCACGCAGGCGGTCTCCACGGTCCAGCGGTTCAAGACCCGCTTCGACTTCGCCCTGGCCACGCTGTCCACGCTGGAGGTGGAGGACGCCGTCTCGGTGCGCGACGTGGTGGCCGTGCTCCAGCCGGGGGAGATGGTGGTGCGCATCGCCGAGGAGATCGCCGGCTACCTGGTGGAGCTGGGCGAGGACGGACGGCTGATCCGCCTGCAGCTCGACGAGCTGGGTGCCGGCCTGGACGAGTCGCTGCGCCTGGTGGTCCTGGACTACGTGGCCCCGCCGGGGGCGGCCCGGCCCCAGCGGTCGCCGGCGGACGGCCGCCCCCAGGACGGCCGCTCCCAGGACGGCCGCTCCCAGGACGGCGCCCGGGACGGCGC
>JBOGGH010000242.1:0-4937 GCA_050743905.1 Acidimicrobiales bacterium | reverse complement strand
CGGCTGCACCGGACCCGCCGGCCCCGACCACGCCGGCCACCCCTGCCGCCGAGCAGGCGACCACGGGTGCGCCGGACCGGGATCTCCTGGTGGAGGCCTGGGGTGACCACGTGCTGCGAGGCCTCCCGGCACGGGCCAAGGCGCTCTTCAGCGCCGGGCGGTTTGTGGCCGTGGAGGACGGCGCGGCGGTGTTCGCCCTGCCCAACGCCGCCCACCGGGACAAGTGCAGCGAGGTGCGGCCGGTGGTGGAGGACGCGCTGGCGGCCCACTTCGGGGTCCCGGTCCGGCTGCGCCTGGAGGTGGAGGGCGGCCCACCGGCCCGGGGCCCTGCGCCGGCGGGCCCCACCGTGCACGACGAACGCGGCGGGGACGAGGACGAGGACGTGCAATTCGACCAGCCACGCTCCGGCGAGGCGGACGCCGACGGGGGCCAGGAGGCGGAGGCCAGGCTGCTCCAGGCGTTCCCCGGCGCGGAAGAGGTGACCGGCTAGGTGTACACCGGCCCGCTGCGGTCGCTCATCGACGAGCTCGGCCGGCTTCCGGGCGTGGGGCCCAAGTCGGCGCAGCGGATCGCGTTCCACCTCCTCAAGGTGCCCACGGAGGACGCCTTGCGCCTGTCCTCGGCGATCGTGGCGGTCAAGGAGCGCACCACCCTCTGCGGCCGCTGCTTCAACGTGGCCGAAGGCGGGGCGCTGTGCGCCGTGTGCTCGGACGACCGGCGGGACGCGACCACGGTGTGCGTGGTGGAGGACCCCCGCGACATCGTGGCCGTCGAGCGGACCCAGCAGTTCAAGGGGAGGTACCACGTCCTGCAGGGCGCGCTCAACCCCCTGGAGGGCGTGGGCCCGGACCAGCTCCGGGTGCGAGAACTGCTGGCCCGGGTGGACCAGGAGGAGGTGAAGGAGGTCATCCTCTGCACCAACCCGAACCTGGAGGGGGAGGCCACGGCCATGTACCTGGCCAAGCTGCTGGGGCCGCTGGGCGTCCGGGTGACGCGGATCGCCAGCGGCCTGCCGGTGGGCGGCGACCTCGAGTACGCCGACGAGCTCACCCTCGGCCGCGCCATCGAGGGCCGGCGCGACCTGTGAACCTCTGGATCCTCCGGCACGCCAAGACCGTGCCGGACCCACCCCCCGGCAAGACGGACCACGAGCGGCCGCTGGCTCCCCGCGGCCGGCGGGACGCGGACGCGCTGGGCCACCGCCTGGCCGACCCGGGGTTCGGGACCGGCGGACGGCCGGCGCTGGTGCTGTGCTCCACCGCCACCCGCACCGTGCAGACGGCCGAACGGGTCCTGGCGGCGCTGCACCACCCGCCCGACGTGGAGTACCGCCGCACCCTCTACGGGGCCTCGCCCGACCAGGTCCTGGACGAGCTGCGCGGCGTGGAGGACGGCGTGGGCACGGTCATGGTGGTGGGGCACAACCCCGCCGCACACGACCTCGTAGTCGCCATGGGCGCCGAGCCGGCGCCGGGCGGCATCTCCTTCCCGACGTGCGCCCTCGCCGTCTACGGCCTGCCCGTCGAGGCCTGGTCCGACGTCGCCCCCGGGACGGGCACGCTCCTGGGGCTCTTCGCCCCGCCGTACTAGGCCAGCGAGCGCAGGACGGCGGCGTCGCCCTGGCCGCCGCCCCCGCAGAGCGCCACCGCGGCGGTGCCGCCGCCACGGCGCCGCAGCTCGTAGAGCGCGGTCAGGGCCAGCCTCGTGCCGGACATCCCGACCGGGTGGCCGAGGGCGATGGCCCCGCCGTTGACGTTGACCTTCTCCTCGGGGAGGCCCAGCTCGTCCATCGAGGCGAGGCCCACGGCGGCGAAGGCCTCGTTGATCTCCACCAGGTCCATGTCCGCCACCGTCCGGCTCGCCTTGCCCAGGGCCTGGGCGATCGCCCGTGACGGCTGGGTGAGGAGCGAGGCGTCGGGCCCGGCCACCTGGCCGTAGGCCACCAGCTCGCCCAGGGGCGTCACGCCCAGCTCGTCCGCCTTGGCCCGGGACATCACCACCACGGCCGCCCCGCCGTCGGAGATCTGGGAGGCGTTGCCGGCGGTGATGGTGCCGGCCTTGTCGAAGGCCGGCCGGAGCGCGCCCAGGGACTCGCCGGTGGTGCCTGGGCGGACGCCCTCGTCCGTGTCGACCAGCACGGGGTCGCCCTTGCGCTGGGGCACGCTCACCGGGACGATCTCCTCGGCCAGCCGGCCGTCCTTGGTCGCGGCGGCCGCCTTCTCGTGCGAGGCGGCGGCGAAGGCGTCCTGGCGGTCGCGCGTGATGCCCACCTCCTGGTTGAACCGCTCGGTGGACAGCCCCATGGCGCACTGGTCGAAGGCGCAGGTCAGGCCGTCGTGCATCATCGAGTCCACCAGCGTGGCGTCGCCGAGGCGGAACCCGGCCCGGGCGCCGGGGAGCAGGTGCGGGGCCTGGGTCATCGACTCCATCCCCCCGGCCACCACGATCTCGGCGTCACCGGCGTTGATCATCTGGTCCGCCAGGTAGACGGTGTTGAGGCCGGAGAGGCACACCTTGTTGACGGTGGTGGCGGGGACCGTCATGGGGATGCCCGCCTTGACGGCGGCCTGCCGGGCGGTGATCTGCCCCTGGCCGGCCAGGATCACCTGCCCCATCAGCACGTAGTCCACCTGGTCCGGCGCCACCCCGGCCCGCTCCAGGGCGGCGGCGATGGCGAAGCCGCCCAGGTCCATGGCGGTGAACCCGGCGAAGGCCCCCGAGAGCTTGCCGATGGGCGTCCTGGCTCCTGCGACGATGACCGATCCGGGCATGGCTGACCTCCGCGTGCGTCTGGGTTACCGGCCGGTTCCCCATACTACGGGGTCAACTATCGTCGGTGCCCATGAGCGAGATCCTGGACGCGGTGGTGGCCGGCGCCACCGGCGACGACCTGGCCGGCATGGGCCTGCCGGAGAGCTACCGGGCGGCGTTCGTGCGCCGGGACGAGGTGGGGATGTTCGAGGGGGTTCCCTCGGCCGAGAAGGACCCCGGGAAGTCGCTCCACGTGGGCGAGGTGGCGCTGCCCGAGCTGGCGCCGGACGAGGCCTACGTGGCCGTGATGGCCTCCTCCATCAACTTTAACACGGTCTGGACCTCGATCTTCGAGCCGCTGCCGACCTTCGGCTTCCTGGACCGGCTGGGGAAGGAGAGCGTGTGGGGGGCCCGGCACGCCCTCGACCACCACGTGGTCGGCTCCGACGCCTCGGGCGTGGTGCTGCGCACCGGCTCCCTGGTGCGGAACTGGAAGCCGGGGGACAGGGTCACCGTCCACTGCAACTACGTGGACGACCAGGATCCCACCGCCCACGACGACTCGATGCTCGCCGCCAACCAGCGCATCTGGGGGTTCGAGACCAACTTCGGCGGCCTGGCCGACGTCGCCGTGGTCAAGGCGAACCAGCTCATGCCCAAGCCGGCCCACCTCTCGTGGGAGGAGGCGGCGGTGAACGCCCTGTGCAACTCCACCGCCTACCGCATGCTGGTCTCGCACAACGGCGCCCCGGTGACCCAGGGCGACCGGGTGCTCGTGTGGGGGGCCAGCGGCGGCCTGGGCAGCTTCGCCGTGCAGTACGTGCTGAACGCCGGGGGCGTGCCGGTGGGCGTGGTGTCCTCGCCGGAGAAGGTGGAGCTCCTCCACGAGCTGGGCGTGGAGGCGGTGATCGACCGGCGGGCGGCCGGCTACCGGTTCTGGAAGGACGAGCACACCCAGGACGAGTCGGAGTGGCGCCGGTTCGGGAAGGACGTCCGGGCCCTGGTGGGGGCGGACCCCGACATCGTCTTCGAGCACCCCGGTCGCCAGACCATGGGAGCGTCGGTCTTCGCCTGCAAGCGGGCGGGCACCGTCGTCACGTGCGCCGCCACGTCCGGCTACATGGTCGAGTACGACAACCGCCACCTCTGGATGCGGCTCAAGACCATCAAGGGGTCCCACTTCGCCAACTACCGGGAGGCGTGGGACGCCAACCGGCTGGTGGCCGAGGGCCGCATCGTCCCGCCCCTGTCGGCCGTGTACCCGCTCGAGGACGTGGGCGAGGCGGCGGCCCAGGTTCACGGCAACCGCCACGAGGGCAAGATCGGGGTCCTGTGCCTCGCCCCCGGGGAGGGGATGGGCATCGAGGATCCCGGGCGCCGGGCGGCGGTCGGGGAGGACCGGCTCACCCTCTTCAGGAGGCACGGATGACGCTGTTGACCGAGATCGACCACGTGGCCATCGCCGTCCACGATCTCGAGGCGGCCGTCGCCTGGTACGGGGAGGTGTTCGGCGCCACGGTCGAGCACCGCGAGCGGGTGGAGCGCGACGGGGTGGAGGAGGCGCTGCTGAAGGTGGCCGACTCCTACGTGCAGCTCCTCACGCCCACCAGGGACGACTCGCCGGTGGCGCGGTACCTGGCCGCCAGGGGCGAGGGGCTCCACCACGTGGGCTACCGGGTGGCCGACTGCGCGGTGGCCTTGCAGGCGGTGAAGGACGCCGGCGGCCGGGTGATCGACGAGGCGCCCCGCCCGGGCTCACGGGGCACCACGGTGGCGTTCGTCCACCCCAAGACGTCGTTCGGCACCCTGATCGAGCTGGTCCAGGAGTAGGCGGGGGACCTCCGGCCCCAGCGGCGCCGGTCCGGCGCCGGCGCCCGTGGTCCCCCCGGCGTCGCCGAAGTACAGTTACCGCCCTGCGGTCGTGCCCCGGGCGCGCCGGGCGCCCCTTGCCCGGGTGCCCTCCGCAACCGCCGCGCACCGGAACGGTACAGGGTGGGCCCAGTGGCCCCCCGACAGGAGTGGATGGACGTGTCGAGGTGGCGAGGGCGGATCGGTGGCGTGACCCGCGCCGTCGGTCGTGACGCCCCCGGGGCGGGGATCGCGGCGTTGTGCGTGGCGGTGGTGGTGGCGCTCGTGGTGCCCGCTGTCTGGACCACGCACCCCACCACCCCGGGCGGGCCGCTCG
>JBOGGH010000241.1:0-4949 GCA_050743905.1 Acidimicrobiales bacterium | reverse complement strand
GTGAAGACTGGGGACACGTAGCGCTCACGTCGGCCGCATGCGGCCTCCGACGCCGCCCGTCCGGATTGACCCGGATCAGGTGTCCGGAATCAGCCGGACTGGGTGTCCGGAATCACCGGAATACGCATCCAGCCACACTGCGGCGATGATCCGCCTGCCGATTGCCCTGCTCGCCCTCGGCTTCTTCCTAAGGTCCACCACGAGCGCCCTCTACATAACCGCGGTCGCCACGGGTAACACCGGGATCGTCGCCAGGATCAACACCATCTCGACGGTGGTCATCTTCCCTGTCGTGGTGGTGCTGACTCATTGGTTCCACCTCCTCGGAGCCTCGGCCTCCTGGTTGCTCTACGCCGCCGCCATGTACCTGGCGATGGTGCCGAAGCTCGCCGGGCCCTGTTTAGGTCGGTCCTCGCTCGGTTGGTTCAAGGACGCTGGCCGGCTCGTGCCGTCGTTGTTGACCTTCCTGGCGGGGTGGCTGTGCCTGCAGAGCTTCGGCGCTGACCGGGTCTTGGTGGTCGTGGCGTGCTTCGTACCGGCCTTGGGGCTCCACCTGCTCCTCTCTGCCACCCTCGTCGGGCCGGAGCTGAAAAGGACGGCCACGTCGGCCTGGGCGGGACTTGCCGGACACCTACGGCGTGCGGACTCATGACGAACCGTCGCTCTGTTCCTGTCTCCGTCGGCCTGCCGGTACGAAACGGATGCCGTTTCTTCCTGAGATCCTCGAGTCGATCTGCAGTCAGTCCTTCGCGGATTTCGAGCTCCTCGTCTGCGACAACGCCTCCACCGATGCCACCGAGGAGATCGTCCGCGAGCTCGCGGGCAAGGATCGGCGGGTTCGCTACGTCCGGTTCGACTCCGACGCCGGGGCGAGCGCAAACTTCAACCGCTGCTTCGAGGGCACCGGCGGAGCGCTGTTCACCTGGGCGGCGAGCGACGACCGCTTCTGTCGGGACTATCTGCGCAGCTCCGTGGACTACCTCTCCGAGCACCCCGAGCACGCCATGTGTGTGCCCGATGTCGAGCTCATCGACGAAGCCGGCACGGTGACGGGTCTCATCGTCCAGCCAACCGCACTCGGATCTTCCGACCTGGCCGTGCGGCTCGGGGCATACCTCGATCGCAGGTCCTGGTACATGGTCTACGGGCTCGCCAGACGGACAGCGCTCGCAGAGACCGGCCTCTTCCCAGCGCGCTTCGGGGCAGACGTCATCCTCATGTGGAACCTACTGCTGCGACGCACGGTAGGAAACGTTGGCGAGGCTCTCCTCCAGTACCGCCGCTACGCTGTCAAGACAACAGACGTCGTCTGGCGAGGCATCCAGGCCACCGGCTCCAGACAGGCGCCGCGGTTCCTTCATGCTCGTATGTACCGTGATCTGCTGGCCCAATGCGACCAGCAGGATCTCGCTGCCCGAAGGGCCGGGCGGCGAGCACTTGCCGCCTGGCTCGTAAGCCAGCCCTTCCGTGATTTGTTGGTCGACGATATGTGCGATGAGTTGCGGCGCCCGGATAGAAGTTCGAACCGTCTGTACGAGGCCGGCCTTCTCGTCTCGGTGGCCCTCTTGCGTCCCTCCCGTGCCCTCCGTAATGCCCTACGCCTGGCGACCGAGCCGGAGCGCGGCGTACCGCCTGGCTCTCACTCGCAGCTGCTCGGTTAGGACTGGGCACGGCGCGACCAGTAGAAAGGCGCCGATCAGGGAGCGAAACCCAACACCGCCTCCACCACACGCTCCACTATGTCCATTGGCATCCCGGAATGAAGCGGCAGCGTGACGACCTGCTCGGTGACTCGATCGGTCACCTTCAGCTCGTCACGCTTACACCCGCGGAAGTGAGAGTGCTGGTGGACCGGGATGAAGTGGATGCCGGTAGCGATTCCCAGCTCTCGCAAGTGGGCCATGAACGCCAGCCTGCGGCCGCCGAGAACACGCAGGCTGTAGATGAACGGGCTGACTCCCGTGTAATCGTCGGCCACCGGTCGGCACCAGTCGAGACGGGAGAAGGCCGAACTGTACTGCGCGCACACCCTCTGCCTGCTCTCCAGAAACTCCTCTACCCGTGCGATCTGGCTCAAGCCGACCGCGGCCGAGATGCTGTTCAAGTGGTACCTGAACCCATCCGTCACTACGTCGTACTCCCAGGCGCGGGCATTCTTGTAACGCAAATGCGTCTCCTTGTCGACGCCGAGGAATCGCATGAGGCGCAAACTGGCCTCAGACTCCTCGTCGGGCACGACGACGCAGCCGCCGTCGAGCGAGGTCACGATCTTCACCGGGTCGAACGAGAAGCAGGAGATGTCGCCGAAGGACCCGATCCGGCGTCCTTCGTACAGCGTCCCGAAGGCGTGACAGGCGTCCTCGACAACCCTGAGTCCGTGCTCATAGGCGAGGGTATAGATCCCGGACAGGTCCGCCGGAATACCTGCGAAGTGGAGAGGCAGGATGGCTCTAGTGCTCGTTCCGACGAGACGGGCGGCGGAATCGACGTCGAGCCCGAGGTTGTCGTCACGGATGTCGGCGAACACAGGTTCGGCTCCGCACATGCGGATCGCCTGATGGTCAGCGACGTAGTTGAAGGAGGTCGTGATCACCTCGTCGCCGGCACCGACGCCGGCAAGGCGCAGAGCAATGTGGAGCGCCGAGGTGCCGGTGTTGACGGCGACGACCCGACGGTCCGTCAAGTTGAGAAAGGCGGCGATCTGCGTCTCGAAGGCTTCGGTCAGGCGGCCCATTCCGAGCCATCCCTCCTCGAGAGCGTCGACGACGGCCTTCACGGTGTCGATGCCGGTCGTCGGGTTGAAGACTGGGACTAGGGCTGGCGAGGTCGTCATCCAACCTCCCACGGGTTCACGCGCTCTCGCCGTCTCCGAGGCTGCGATCCGGTCGACCGGGCGGGGACACCGACGACGGTGGAGTACGGAGCGACATCGTGAGTGACGACCGCCCCAGCTCCGACGAAGGCGCCCTCGCCGACCCGTAATCGAGGCAGCACGGTCGCGTTCGACCCGATCACGGCTAGGTCCCCGATCGTCACCTCACCAGCCGCGACCGCTCCTGGCATGACGTGAACGCCGTCGCCGAGACGGCACTCGTGATCGATCGTGGCGTTGGTGTTCACGATGCACTGCCGGCCGAGAGAAGCCGCCACGCCGACGGCCGCCATGGCGAGAATTTGGGAGCCTTCTCCGAGATGAGTGCTGGAGTCCACCCAGGCAGCCGGATGCACCACGGACGCCGGGGCGAGGCCACGCGCGGAGAGATAGGCGTCCACGTCGAGTCGGCTGTCTCCGCCATGTCCACCGATGGCTGCGACGAAGTGCGTCGAGCCCGCCCTCCTCGTAGAGAGCCACGCCAGAAGGTCGCCCTCAGTGTGAATGAGCTGTACTCCTTCGAGGGGAGGAGAAACCTTCAGATCCCGATCGCACACCGCCACCACGCTGTCTCCGGCGTCAGCAAGCATGCGCGCGACCACCTTTGTCTGCCCGGTGCCACCCCATACGAGGACGTCCACGCGCTTGACCTCAGTTCACACGACGCAGGTAGCCACCGCACGCCGCGCTGGCGAGCAGCTTGTCGTTCACGGTATGCGCTCGCACAAATCGTCGATCTTTGGCGAGAAACTTCTCGACGGCTGTGGCCGGATTGTCGTGCAGCCCCAAGGGCGGTCGCCGGACGGTTCGGCCGGAAGGTCATCCATATCCGTGTCCATCGCGACGAGGTAAGAGCCGACCCCGACAAGGTCCGAGTACAGCCGAGATCGAGATTCCCTCGATGGTCGAGATTAAGCCCGCTAGGGGATGCGTCGTGAGGCTCTCGCGGGTGTGAGCACGGATGTCCGCGTCGACCCCCTGCACTTCTCGCTCACTGCCATGCAGGCGCAGGATGCTCGCCGAAGACAAGTGAACCTCCATGGGCGATGCCCGTCTCGCTGACAAGGTCCGGCTTACCCTGCCAGATCAGCTCCGGGACGACGACGATGTCCTCGGGACGCTGAATGATCGGAGTGCCGAGCCAAGTGAAGTTGTAGGAGTAGCCAACGCGTGTTGCATGCCGAATCCGCTCGCGAACGACCGATCTTGCCTCAGGATCGGCAGCTATGGCCGCGACGCTCAGCGGATCGCCTGGCCTGCGCTGAGCTCTCACCGTCTCAAGGTCGCGGGGCGACACCATCTCACGAATATCCTACTGGCGTCGGGGAGACGGCTGGAGAATGCCTGCCGAACACCACAACCGACCATAAGGAGTCCAAGCGCCGCGGGGTCAGCGCGGGCCGCGTCGGACCGCGGTGCCCCTTGCCCGGAACTGGCCGCTCTCTTCGATCAAGTCGGTGGCGAGCACTCCTGGCAGGAGTCGAGGGTAGTCCCTCGGACCGTTCGTAGGACGGGGCAGACGCCTGCAGTTGCGATCCCGTCAGGTAGCGAAGCAGGTGGCTTGGATGTGAGTGTGACTTCCGCCCGTAACGAGGTTGACCACGGCCGCCGGCTTCCGGCTCCCGAAGCTGAGGCGAACCTTGTTCGCCACCCACGAAGGCGACGGTGGCGAGCAGGTGACCGACCAGAGACCGTCACACCATCTGGCAGCCTCCACCTTTCGGGGCGCCCGGGACGGCCCTGCGATCGACGCCGACGTAGTGATGGGCGACAGCACCTCGCTTGCGAGAGAGATCGGATAGGCGCCTAGCATCTCAGGGGATCGCATGCTCGACGACGTGGTCAGCTACTGGCGATCGATGGAGAGATGAAGGGCAACGCGGCGTCCCTCTCTCCGATGAGCTGCGGTCGCCCAGGCCATCGAATGTCCAAAGTGGGGTCGTCCCAACGAACGCCTCGCTGCGCCGGCTCCATGTACGGCGCCGAGATCAGGTAGGACACCTCGGCGCCGGCTGTAAGCGTCATGTAACCGTGGGCGCAGCCGGGGGGAACGAGCAGCGACGTGCGGTTGGCGGCG
>JBOGGH010000240.1:0-4953 GCA_050743905.1 Acidimicrobiales bacterium | reverse complement strand
GCCGGTAGCCGGCGAGGGACTCAGCTCCGGCGATCACCGCGTCGACGAACGAGTCGTTCCGACCCGCGAGCTCACCTTGGGTGAAGGGCCACACCTCGAGGAAGGCCGCCCGCCCGGCGAGTGACTCCGAGATGGTCGGGACGGTGAGGAAGTTCGACGAGCCGGTGAGCACGAACTGGCCCGGCGCCGGGTCTCTGTCGACCGCTGCCTTGATGGCGCGTACCAGTGGTTCTCCGCCCCGCTGGACCTCGTCGATTACGAGCGGCCTGGCTCCTGTGGAGACGAACCCCGTCGGGTCGGTGCGTGCTGCGTCGAGCATGCCTTGGTCGTCGAGACTGCGCAGCGACCCGCCCGCCAGCTGGTTCGAGACGAGGGTGGTCTTGCCCGACTGGCGTGGACCCGTGACGACAGTGACACGCCGGCTGGCTACCGTCTCCCGGTAGCGCGCCTCGATTGCCCGTCGCAACAGCACTCCGCGATCATACAGAACGCTGACAGTACGCCATACGATTCGCCGATACATGAGGAGACAGAACGCCGAGCGGAGAGCTTTACGTGCGCTTGGCGGCTCGACGGGTCTGCACAGTGCTTGGAGCCTGTGATCCGCGAAGTCGTCCACGTTGCTGTTTTGCCTCGGCACCAACGCCAAGGTGCCGGACAGTTCCTTACTGAAGACTCGCTCGATTGGCCCGGAGGTGACCAGTGTGGTGCTCAGCTGTCACCCAGATGCGCAACCGGCGCACTCGTTGCACCTGTCATGCGGATTCCAGATGCTCACGGATGACTTTCGCACTGCGCCCGACCAGATGCGTCACTGGCTTATGGCGAGATGACCTACGCAGAGACCGTAGTTGCAACGTCTTGGCTCGACTAGTGCGAGGCTCTGCACGATGTCAAATGAAGTCCGTACCAGGACCCAGCGCCGAGCCGACACGATGGCTCGCCTGGAGACTGACGCCGACATCTGGGTGGCGACGGCCAACGACGGCGTGCCCCATCTGGTCCCGCTTTCGTTCGGCTGGGACGGGACTCGAATAATCCTGGCAACCCCTAGCCACTCACCGACGGCACGGAACGCGTCGGCTGCTGGTGTTGTCCGACTCGCTCTCGGCCCGACTCGAGACGTCACGGTGTTCGAAGCGGCGACGGACGTGGTCCCCTGCCCGCAGGCTGACGCCGACATTGCGGAGTCCTTTCGCGGGCGAGTTGGATGGGACCCTCGGGTGGAGGAGATCGAGCACTCGTTTCTGGTCGCCGTACCCCAAGTCGCCCAGGCGTGGAGAAGCGTTCCCGAGCTCAAGGGAAGGACCATCATGCGCGACGGTCGATGGCTGGACGCGTGACGCGCGTCCTCTAACCACGGAGTCGGTGGGGGCGACCGGGGGCCCCTACCGCCGAGACGAGGTCACACTCCGAGGGTGAGAGAAGCGGGGTCCATTGCGATGCCGACGACCTTTCCCACTCGCGTGAGGTCAGCGTCGTGGGCGAGCAACGTGGCACGGTTCCGGCGCGCGACCGACGCGATCATGCAGTCGAGCAGGCCTCGCGGCGTGAATCCGACTCGCCGGCACAGGCGGTAGATACGCGCCGCTGCCTGGAAGTCCGCAGCCGCGTCGAACGGGAGCAGATGGAATCGCAAGAGCAACCTGCGCAAGTCCTCTTCCCGGCCGTCTGTCCTGGCCCCTGCCATGACCTCCATCATCACCAGCTCGGTCGTCGCAAGTGGGCCGTCATCAGCGATGAGCTCTGACACTCGCTCGTCTACCGGGCTCCCCGTGGCCCGGTCGTACTCGACCCATGCCGACGTGTCGGCCAGGATCATCGGACGCGAGCGGGACCGGTGTCAGCCGGCACCTTGCCGATGGCGCGCACCCCGCGCATCGCGAGGGCTTCCTCACGGCTCATTGGCTGGCCCGCGAGGTGGCGGAGGGCAAGGTCAACAGCCTCCGTCTTGGTGTGGAGACCGTAGCGGTCCATGACAACTTGGAGGTAGGTGTCCTCTATCTCGATGTTGGTCCGAACTCGACTCATACACGTAGTATACACGACACGTGTATGAGGCGTGTACCATCAATCGAAACCCTAACGTCCCCGAACATCACCTCGCTGGATCGCCACGGGGCGGTCAGAACGCCGGCTTGGGGGACCAGTCTTCGCATCCCACGCGGCGCTGCTGCTCACTCTTGCAAGAGTCACCGAACACCCGTTACGCGTTGCCAGCGAAATCTTCGTTGCGAAGGAATCGAATACGAGTCCTCTTTGTGTCAAGGGGCCTTTCGCCGGGCGCCAGCCGATTCCGCTCGTTTCCTCGTAACCGGCCTGGCTTTGCCTCTTAGGCTGGGTGCGGGTCCGGGAGTGGCCGGTCCGAAGAGCCGGCGCTCGGGGTGTGAGCCAGTCACACTGGAGACAGAGTCGTTCCCCGGTTGCCCGCCCGGGCCCATTTCTGGTCGCCTCCTGTCGGCCACCAGGCGTAGAGCCGGTCGTTGATTCTGCGTTTTACCGCCCGCAGGATCGACTTGCCGCCCATGCTCTCAGCCGAGGAGTTATGGGCGCGCGATCGGCTCGCCTTCGATGAACTCGGCAAACGCCAGATCCCTCCGATCGGTGGTGCAGTGTTGGGCTACCGTTGGGCATTGTTCGGCCTAGGCAACCCTTGGCGCGAGAGTGTGTCGTATCGACAATGAGAGGAAGTGCTCATGATCGCCGCCGTAGTCGCCGCGACTCATTCCACCGCCCCGTGGTATTACATCGTCGTTCCTGTCGTGCTGGTTCTCGGGGTGACGGCGAGACGCCGGCTTCGCGGCGGTGGAGGGCGAGGGCCGTTTAGCGGCGGTGGAGGGCGAGGGCCGTTTAGCGGCGGTGGGGGATCCGGTAACACACCTTACTGAGCTGCGTGAGAGGACGACCTCCGAATCCGGTTGAGAAGGCGGCCTCGGAATCAAGCAGCGTCCGTGGGTTTCCATGACTTGTGCCACGAGGTCTTGGGAGAGGCACAGGAGACGTGGGAGGGCGGCGCTCTCAGCACTCGCCAGACTGATTATTAAGTCCACCGAGGAACAGGGAGAACCTGAAGACCTGGTGCGCGCTACTCGTGCCCGTCACTCCGCGCTGGAAAGAGCAGCACGAGGCACAGCGCCGTCGACTGCTCACCATGGAGCTCAAGACCTACCGGGGCGCCTTCGTCGACATCCCCTGTCAGATCGCGATGACCGCCCACGCCGTGCGCTGGCGCGTCCAGGCCTGGAACCCCTGGCTCGGAACCTGCATCCGCCGCCTTGACGCCTTCTGACGTCGTCTCTGCCCCGCACGCCTTGCTTCGAGCCGACCACGGCTCTGCGCCGGCGCGACCCCTCGAACCGGCCAAACGCCCGAGAGCTGTCTTGCGTCGGACCGGCCGCGCCGAGGCGGCTTCCGTTCCGAGTCCGAGTTCGTCTGCTGGGGTTCTCGGGCGCCATACGAGATACCACGACGTCTACCTGCCGGGTGCCGTCACGACTTCGGTCGCACGCGACACCGAGCGCCAGCACCGTCTTGCCAAGCCGCTCCAGCTCACGACGACCCTGGTCGAGGCGGCGCCTTCCGACTCGCTCGTTCTGGACCCGTTCTCTGGCTCGGGCACCACCCTCGTCGCCGCCAAGCAGCTCGGTCGCCGGGCGGTCGGCATCGAGATCGACGAGGCATCCTGTGAGGTCGCCGCCCGGAGGCTCATGCCAGGGGAACCTGTTCGAGCAGGCTGACGTTCCTTTTCGTGAGGCCGCCACGCCTCCATGATGGAGCCGTGCCCGAGCCTTTGCGGAGCTGGTTGCTCGGGCAGCGTCCTCGTAAGCGCCTCGGCCTCTAAGCTCCCACTGCTATGGAGCGTCGTCATCTCTCGGACAAGGCTCGGGCAGCCCAAGATGCTTTTCGAGCTGCCGCAGCCCATTACCAGGCCGTAGTCGAGCAAGTGATCGACGACCCGACGGGCGAGTTCATCGAGCGCCTGCGCCATGCAGAAGAGCAGGTCTCCGATGCTGCCCTGCACTGGGCGCTCGCCTACGTGGAGGGTGCCGAGCCGAGCTGAGCCCAGCACGGTTATGGCCCTTGCGAGGGCTTGCGCCGATTCTTGAGAGCGCTGGCTGGGAGCCTGAGCAGAGGCGTGGGCTCGTCTTCGTTCAGCCAGCTCCGGCGACTTCGCCCGTCCGACGCGCGCCTCGTGTACCTGGGAGATGACGACAAGGGCTAGGCGCTCGAAGTGATCGGCGTGGAAAGGGAGCCGGGAGAAGGCGGTGAGGAACACCTCCGAGTCGTCCATGCCATGGCGCTGCGAGACAAGTACCGAAACGAGTACGAGGAGGCTAAGAAGTGGCGCGTATGAAGCGAACGAAGTCGGGGACGCCGCTCACCTCGGCGATCGAAGAGGGGTTGGCCACCGAGGCGGAGGCGGGCTACGAACTGAGCGTTGCAAGGCGTAAGCGGACTGCGCCTGACGCCAAGCGCTTCGATCTACTCGCTCCGATCTACGACCAGGTGGTGCCGTTCTTCGGCCTGCTGGGTGAACGGCTCGTGGAGT
Source organism: Acidimicrobiales bacterium (assembly GCA_050743905.1). Classification (GTDB taxonomy): domain Bacteria; phylum Actinomycetota; class Acidimicrobiia; order Acidimicrobiales; family RAAP-2; genus JBOGGH01. The sequence goes on along the minus strand of JBOGGH010000240.1, from coordinate 404 downwards.
GGACGTGTCCAACGCCTGGACAACGAGTGCTGGATCTGGGTGCTGGGCGAGGCGCAGTCACGAGCGCTCTCTCGAGCCGGATGGGCCCAGCTGCGGACATCGTGGCCGGGGATGTGTCTATGGAGATGCTCTCTCAGTTCGGGGCCCTGGATCTGCGAGGCGTAACCCTGAAGTACCTCGATGCCACGGCAATCGATGAGCCGGACAGCTCGTTCGACGTCGTGTTCAGCGCCTTCGTGCTGCATTTCCTCGCGGAGCGGGCCCGGGCGCTGGGGGAGATAGTGAGGATATTGCGGCCGACGGGGACCTTTGCCATGTCCGTTCCTGGACCGGACGACAAGGAAGGCTGGTGGGCAGCATACGGCCAAATAGTCGACGAGTTCCGCGAGTGTGCTCAGTTCCCC
>JBOGGH010000239.1:0-4956 GCA_050743905.1 Acidimicrobiales bacterium | reverse complement strand
GGGCTCCACCGACCACCGCTCGCGCCACGCCGCGGGGAGCGTGCCGCCCGCCAGCAGGGCGGCGGGATCCCCCTCGGCGCCCGGGGGCAGGTGGGGGGTCCAGGGCTGGTCCGCCACCGGCGACAGCGTAGGGCGCGTCCCGGGGGCCGGGGCCTAGGGTGGCCCGCATGACCCCGCGCACCGTGGCCATCGTGCCCCACACCCACTGGGACCGCGAGTGGTACGAGCCCTACCAGTCCTTCCGGATGAAGCTCGTGGACACGCTCGACGGCCTGCTCGACCTCATGGAGGCGGACCCGTCCTACACGTGTTTCCTGGTGGACGGGCAGCTCGCCGCCGTCGACGACTACCTGGAGATCCGGCCCGAGCACGAGGGGCGCGTGCGCGCCCTGGCCGCCGCCGGCCGGCTCACCATGGGCCCGTGGTACATCCTCATGGACGAGTTCCTGGTCTCCGGCGAGACCCTGGTCCGCGACCTCCAGATGGGCCTGGCCCGGGCGGCGGCGTTCGGCGGGGCGATGGAGGTGGGCTACCTGCCGGACATGTTCGGCCACGTGGCCCAGATGCCCCAGATCCTCCGCCTGGCCGGTCTCGAGCACGCCGTGGTCTGGCGCGGCGTGCCGTCGACGGTGACGAAGACGGGGTTCTGGTGGGAGGCGCCGGACGGCTCGACGGTCCGGGCCGAGTACCTCCCCGTGGGCTACGGCAACGGGGCCGTGCTCCCCGACGACGCCAAGGCGCTCGTGCGCCGCACCGAGGACAACGAGCAGGAGCTCGCGCCGTTCCTCCTCGACGGGCTGCTCATGATGAACGGGTCGGACCACCTGCCGCCGCAGCCCTGGCTCGGACGGGTGGTGGCCGAGGCCAACGCGCTGCAGGACGACTACCGGTACGAGATCACCTCGCTGCCCGCCTACCTGGCCACGGCGCCCACCGAGGGGCTGGAGCGGTGGCGTGGCGAGCTGCGGTCCGGGGCACGCGCCAACGTCCTGATGGGCGTGACCTCCAACCGGGTGGACGTCAAGCGGGCCGCTGCGGCGGCCGAGCGGCAGCTCGAGCGGCGGGCGGAGCCGTACGCCGCGCTCTACCTGCCCGCCGACCGGTGGCCGGCCCGGGTGCTGGCGCTGGGATGGCTGGGCGTGGTGCGCAACGCCGCGCACGACTCGGTCTGCGCCTGCTCGGTGGACGACGTGGTGGACGCCGTGCTCCACCGCTACGCCGAGTCCCGGCAGATCGGCGAGGAGGTGGCCGCCCGGGCCCTCACCGCCCTGGGCCGGTCGATGGCCGAGCCGGGCCCGGTGGTGGTGAACCCCTCGGCCCGGCCCCGGTCGGGCGTGGTGGAGCTGGTGGTGGGGGCCGACGAGCCGCCGGGACCACACGTCCAGGTGGTCTCGGAGCGCTTCGGGCTGCCCGGGTCCATGACCATGGACGCCGAGACGGTCCGCACCATCCTCGGCATGCTCCAGGGCCCCAAGATCGACAACGACGCCTGGGTGCAGGACGTGCGGATCGAGGAGGACGACTCCGGCATCGACCTCACCGTGGTGGTGGGCCCCGAGGAGCGGCCCAACGTGCCCATCGCCGAGGCCAAGCGGGACATGTACGCGCTCCTCGGCGCCCGTCCCGACGTGCAGGTCCGGGTCAGGCTGGACCAGCCGCCCATCCGCCGGGTGGCGGCCCGCGTGGCGGCCGTCCCGGGGTTCGGCTGGCACGCCTTCGAGCCCACCGTCCTGGCCCATCCGGCGACCGTGGAGGGACCGGACGGGGACGGCGCCGTGGTGCTGGGCAACGGCCTGGTGACGGTGGCGGTGGACCCTGCCGACGGGACCTTCTCGCTGGACGGCGTGGGCGGCTACGGCCGGCTGGTGGACGGGGGCGACCTCGGCGACTCCTACAACTACTCCCCCCCCGGCGGCGACTCGCTGGTGGACGCGCCCGAGTCGGTGGTCCTGGCGGTCGGCGAGCGCGGCCCGGTCAGGGCCAGCGCGGTGATCACCGCCACCTACCGCTGGCCGGACCACGTGGACGGCCGCAGCCAGGCGCGGGTGGGCTCCCACGAGGTGGAGGTGACCACCGTCGTGGAGGTGCGGGCGGACGAGCGCCCGGTGCGGGTCACGACCTCGTTCGTCAACCCCTCCCGGGACCACCGGCTGCGGCTGCACCTGCCGCTGCCCCGCCCGGCCACGACCTCGGAGGCCGAGTGCGCCTTCGGGACCGTCACCCGGGGCCTCGTGGCCGAGGGGCGCCCGGACGAGCTCGGCCTGCCCACCTTCCCCGCCCGGCGCTTCGTGGAGGCCGGCGGGCTCACCGTCGTCCACGACGGCGTGACCGAGTACGAGCTGGTCGACGTGGACGACGGCGGGAACGTGGACGGGAACGGTGGCGGGGGCGCCCGGGCCATCGCCCTCACCCTGCTGCGGTCCACCGGCATGCTCTCGCGGGTGGGCATGGCCTACCGCCCGTTCCCCGCCGGTCCCCTGACCGCGGTGGACGGCCTGCAGCTCGCCGGCCGCCGGGTGGAGGCGCGCTACGCGCTGGCCGTCGGCGACGTGGACCCGTGGGCCATGGCCGACGACGTACTGCTCCCCCTGGACGTGGTGGGCGCCCTCGGCGGCGGCGACCGGCCGGCCGCCGGCAGCGCGCTCACGGTGGAGGGGGCGGAGGTGACGGCCGTGCGCCGGGAGGGCACCCTGCTCGAGATCCGCGTCTGCAACCCCGCCGACGAGCCGGCCGCCGTCCGCACCGCCGGGCGCAGCGGCTGGCTGGTGGACCTGCGCGGCCGCCCGATCGAGGCGTTCGACGGCGGCTTCGAGCTACGACCCCGCGGGATCGCCACCTTCCGGCTCGCCGCCGGCTGACGGCCCGCCGGTCCCCGGGCGCCCCACCCGCACGCACTTCCAGAGCTGCACGCGCCCGATGTCCTTCAGCACCCGCGGCCGGAGGGGCCGCCCGGCGAGCTCGCCGGGCGCCTCCCGCACGAGCTGCTCGTGCACCTCGTCGGTCACGAGCACCGTGCCCGGGTTGGCGATGGTGACGATGCGGTGGGCCATGTTCACCGTCGGGCCGAAGTAGTCCCCGTCGTGCACCAGCACCGGGCCGACCGCCAGCCCCACCCGGACGTCGGAGAGCAGGTCGTCGTGCGCGTACGCCTCGGCCAGCCCCATCCCGATGCGGGCGCCGGCCACCGCGCTCTCCACCACGAACATCGCCTCGTCCCCGATGGTCTTGACCACCCGGCCCCCCAGCCCGGTCACCATGTCGTGGGAGATCTCGTCGAACCGCCGGACCACGGCCGCCAGCTCGTGCTGCTCAAGATGCTGGCTGAGGAGGGTGAACCCCACCATGTCGGCGAAGCCCACGGCGAGCACCGGGCCGGCCCCGGGCGCGAGCCCCCGCGACCGCAGCAGCATGGTGCGCCGGGTGACCGCCTGGACGTGCCGCCGCCAGACGAACTCCAGCAGCCACGTCATGGCCGGGATGGTCTCGCCCGCCATGCCGGCGAAGGCGTCGGCGGCGAGCACGTCGTCGTCGCCCCCGCCGCCGAGGGCCATCGTGCCCGGCACCACCTCGGCCTCGGCGATCCGGGCCATGGAGGAGCCGATGACCCGGGCCAGCTCGAGCGCCAGGTCCACGTCCGTGGCCCCCACGCGCAGCATGTCCTGGAAGAGGCGGACCGCCCGCAGGTCGAGGTCGGTGAAGACCGGGTCGTCCTCCGCCACGTCCAGGAAGCCGAGGGCGCGCCAGAACCGCTGCAGCAGGTCGAGCGGGAGGCCGGTGGCCTCTGCGACCTCGGCCGCCGTGTAGCGGCGGGGCGCGGGCACCAGCAGCCGGTCGACCGCCAGGAGGTCGAGCACGCCGTCGGCCACCGCCTGGTCGATCTCCTCGGGGGTGGCCCCGGCGTGCAGGAGGAGGCCGCGCACGTGACCCAGGGCGCGCTGCCGGGCGTCCGGGTCGGCCGTCACCGCCCGCCCGGCCCCGGCACCACGTCCCCCCACTCCGAGCGGGCGGGGCGCCCCATCAGTGCCGCCAGGGCGCGGGGCGGCGAGGTCTTCCCGGCCACGATCGCCGCCACCTGCTCGGCGATCGGCATCTCCACGCCGTGGGCGCGGGCCAGCTCCACCAGCGGGCGCGCCGTACGCACGCCCTCGGCCACCATGCGCATGCCGGCCAGCACCTCGTCGAGCGACCGGCCCCGGCCGAGCTCGAGGCCGACCGTGCGGTTGCGGCTGCGCGGGCTGGTGCAGGTGGCCACCAGGTCGCCCACCCCCGCCAGCCCCCCGAAGGTGAGCGTGTGCCCGCCGAGCGCCACGCCCAGCCGGCCGAGCTCGGCCAGCCCCCTGGTCACCAGCACGGCCCGGGTGTTCTCGCCGAAGCCCAGGCCGTCGGCGATCCCGGCGGCGATGGCCATCACGTTCTTGGTGGCCCCGGCGACCTCGCAGCCCACTACGTCGGTGCCGGTGTACACGCGGAAGGTGGCGCAGTGCAGGTGCCCCTGGACGGCGCGGGCCACGTCCTCGTCCGGCAGCACCACCAGGCTCGCCGCCGGCTGGCCCTCGGCCACCTCGCGGGCGAGGTTGGGCCCGCTGAGGGCGCCGGCGGGGTGGCCCGGCAGCACCTCGGCCACGATCTGGGACATCCGGAGGTTGGTGCCGCCCTCGATCCCCTTGGCCAGGCTCACCACGGCGGCGCCGGGCCGGAGGTGATGGGCCATCTGCTCCGTGACGGCGCGGAAGCCGTGGGAGGGCACCGCCACCAGGACCACGTCGGCGCGGGCCACGGCGTCCGCCATGGAGGCGGTGGCGGCGAGCGCCGCCGGCAGCCGGATGCCCGGGAGGTAGCGGGCGTTCTCGTGGTCCCCGGCTATCGACGCCGCCAGCTCGGCCGAGCGCGCCCAGAGCATGGTGGGGGCCTTCGACGCCAGGAGGGCGGCCACCGTGGTCCCCCACGATCCCGCCC
>JBOGGH010000238.1:0-4956 GCA_050743905.1 Acidimicrobiales bacterium | reverse complement strand
GGACGGGGGCCATCGGTGCCGCCGGCTGTGCCGGGGGTGCCGCAGGCGCCATGGGCGGTGCCGCCGTGGCCGGGCTCATCCCGGCGGCAGGGCCGGTGCTGGCGGTGGCGAAGCCGGCGAACGGGTCCGGCTGCCCGCCGAGCGCCCCCGGCTGCGCCTGCGGGACGCCGGCTCCCTGCTCCTGGAGGTCGGCGTAGTAGCTCTGGGCGGCCGCCGGCTGCGCCGGCGCCTTGGCCTGCCGGTTCTGGCGGCGCCGCAGCACCAGGATGGTGACCAGCAGGATCACGATGACCGCCACGATCACGACCTCGATGGCCACCGTGGTGGAGCTGATCGCGCCGAGAACGGGCCCGGAGGAGACGGACGAGATCGATCCCATGAAAAGCACGGTACCCCTCGGGCTACCCCTGGTCAACGACACCGGGCCCGCCGGCCCGGGCGATCAGGCGATGAAGTACTTGGCTTGGGGGTGGTGGCAGACGATGGCGTCCGTGGTCTGCTCGGGATGGAGCTGGAACCCCTCGCTGACGATGACCCCTATCCGGTCGGCCCCGAGGACCTCCACCACCTTGGCGTTGTCGGTCAGGTCCGGGCACGCCGGGTAGCCCCAGCTATACCGCCCGCCCCGGTACTGCTGGCGGAACAGGCCGGTGAGCGTGGGGCCGTCCTCGCCGGCGAAGCCCAGCTCCTCGCGGATCCGGTGGTGCCAGAGCTCGGCGAGCGCCTCGGTCATCTCCACGCCCAGGCCGTGGAGGAACAGGTAGCGCTGGTACTCGTTGGCGGCAAAGAGGCGGGCCGTCTCCTCGGAGACGCGTGAGCCCATGGTGACGAGCATCAGGGAGGCGAAGTCCTCCTCCGCCGACCCCACCGGGCGGAAGAAGTCGGCGATGCACAGCCACGGCTCCTTCCGTTGCCGGGGGAAGGTGAACCGCAGCCACTCCGAGCTCCGCGACTCGTCCTTGTAGACCACGAGGTCGTTGCCGTCGGCGGCGGCGGCGAAGTGGCCGTAGACCACCTGGGGCACCAGCAGGTCGGCCTCCTTGGCCCGGGCCAGCTCCTCCCGCAGCACGGCGCTGACCCGCTCCTTGAAGGCGCGGTCGTCCTCGCCGTCCTCGGGGCGGAAGCCCCACTGGTTGCGGAAGAGCGCGGTCAGGTTGAGGTACTCGGCCACGTCGTCGACCGGGATCCCCTTGGCCACCCGCGACCCCACGAACGGCGGCGGGAACAGCGGGTTGTCGGCCGCCACCTCGGGGGCGCGCGCCGGCTGGCCCTCCACCGGGCCGGTGTCCGGGTCCAGGCGGCTGCGGCGGGGCACCGCCCGCTCGGAGATCTCGCGGCCGAACGCGGGGTCGTCCCCGCCCTCGCGCTTCAGCTCCATCAGCCGGTCCATGGTGCGGAGCCCCTCGAAGGCGTCCCGGCCGTAGAAGACGCGGCCCTCGTAGACCTGGCGCAGGTCGCGCTCGACGTAGGTGCGGGTCAGCGCCGCCCCGCCCAGGAGCACGGGCATGCCGGCGAGCCCGCGCCCGTTCAGCTCCTCCAGGTTCTCGCGCATGATGAGCGTGGACTTCACCAGCAGGCCGCTCATGCCGAGCGCGTCGGCGGCGCGCTCCTCGGCGGCGGCGATCATCTCCGCCACGCCCACCTTGATGCCGAGGTTGACCACCTCGTAGCCGTTGTTGGTGAGGATGATGTCCACCAGGTTCTTGCCGATGTCGTGGACGTCGCCCTTGACCGTGGCCAGCACCACCGTGCCCTTGCCGCCCTGGTCGGTCTGCTCCATGTGCGGTTCCAGGTGGGCCACGGCCGCCTTCATGGTCTCCGCCGACTGGAGGACGAAGGGGAGCTGCATCTCGCCGGAGGCAAAGAGGTCCCCCACCGTCTTCATCCCGGACAGCAGGACGTCGTTGACGATGCCCAGGGCCGGCCGGCCGTCGGCCAGCGCCTGGTCCAGGTCGGCCTCCAGCCCGTTGCGGTTCCCGTCCACGATGCGCTGCTCGAGGCGCTGCTCCACCGGCCAGTCGAGGTGCTCCTCCGGCGCCGACGCCGACGCCGACGCGCCCTCGAACATGGCCAGCAGCTCCTGCAGCGGGTCGTAGCCGTCGCGGCGGCGGTCGTAGACGAGGTCGAGGCAGACCTCCCGGGCCCGCTCGTCGACGCGCGACAGGGGCAGGATCTTCGAGGCGTGCACGATGGCGCCGTCCAGCCCGGCCTCCACGCACTCGTGCAGGAAGACCGAGTTGAGCACCTGGCGGGCCGCCGGGTTGAGCCCGAACGAGACGTTGGAGAGCCCGAGCAGGGTCGAGACGCCGGGGAGCTCGGCCTTGATCCGGCGGATGCCCTCGATGGTCTCGATGCCGTCCCGCCGGCTCTCCTCCATGCCGGTGGACAGAGGGAGGGCCAGCGGGTCGAACAGCAGGTCGCCCGGCTCGAGGCCGTACCGCCCGACGGCCACGTCGTGGATGGCCCGGGCGGCGCGCAGCTTCCACTCGGCGGTGCGGGCCTGGCCCTCCTCGTCGATGCAGGTGCAGACCACGGCGGCGCCGAACTCCCGGGCCAGCCGCAGGAACGTGTCGAGCCTGGTGCCCTCGCCGTCGCCCTCCTCGAGGTTCACCGAGTTGAGCACCGCCCGCCCGCCCAGCCGCACGAGCGCGGCGCGGACCACCGGGCCCTCGGTGGAGTCCACCATGAGGGGCACGCTGGCCTGGGTGGCCAGGCGCCCGGCCACCTCGGTCATGTCGGCCACGCCGTCGGCGCCGGTGTAGTCCACGCACACGTCGAGCACGTGCGCGCCCTCGCGGATCTGGTCGCGGGCCATGGCCACGCAGGTGTCCCAGTCCCCCTCGAGCATGGCCTCCCGGAACCGCTTGGAGCCGTTGGCGTTGGTGCGCTCGCCCACCACCAGAAACGACGTGTCCTGGTGCAGTGCCACCGCGCTGTAGATCGAGGACACCGACGGCTCGTGCACCGGGTGCCGGGCCGCCGGCGTGGCGCCGGCGCAGCGCGCCACCACCGCCGCCAGGTGGGCCGGGGTGGTGCCGCAGCAGCCGCCGATCGCCGTGACCCCCAGCTCGGTCACGAACCGGTGGAGGTGCTCGGCGAGGGCGTCCGGGGTCAGGTCGTAGTGCATCCGGCCGTCCACCACCGAGGGCAGGCCGGCGTTCGGCAGGCTGGAGATCGGCACCCGGCTGTGGGCCGAGAGGTGGCGCAGCGGCTCGCCCATCTCCACCGGGCCGGTGGCGCAGTTCAGCCCGATCACGTCCACCTGCATGGCGTCCAGGGCGGTGAGCGCGGCGGCGATCTCGGTGCCCGGCAGCATCCGCCCGGTGAGCTCGATGGTCACCTGCACCTGGACCGGCACCCGCCGCCCGGCGGCGGCCATGGCCCGCCGGCAGGCGTTGACGGCGGCCTTGGCCGAGAGGAGGTCGAACATGGTCTCCACGATCAACAGGTCCACGCCGCCCTCGAGCAGCCCGTGCGCCTGCTCCTCGTAGGCGTCCGAGAGCTCGGCGTAGCCGATCTGGCCCAGGGTGGGGAACTTGGTGCCCGGGCCCATGCTGCCGGCCACCCACCGGGGGCGGTCCCCGGTGGCGTACTCGTCCGCCAGGCGGCGGGCCAGCCGCGCCCCGGCCACGTTCAGCTCGTGGGCGCGGTCGGCGATCCCGTACTCGGCCAGCACCACCGAGAAGGCGCCGAACGTGTCCGTCTCGATCACGTCCACGCCCACGTCCAGGAACGAGCGGTGGAGGCGCTCCACGGCCTCGGGCCGGGAGACCACCAGCACCTCGTTGCACCCCTCGAGATCGGGTCCCCCGAAGTCGTCCGGCCCGAGCTCCTGGAGCTGGAGGTTGGTGCCGGTGGCGCCGTCGAACACCACCACCCGCTCGCGGAGCGCGGCCAGGTACGGCGAGGACGCCGGGTCCAGCCGGCCGGGGAGGAGCGGGGAGCGGGGCATGGGGTTTCCAGGCTACCGGCGCTGCGACGGCGGGACGGCCGGTAGCATCCGCGCCCGTGCGCATCTATACCCGCCGCGGCGACGACGGGACCACCGGCCTCCTCTTCGGCGGCCGGGTGCCCAAGGGGTCGCCGAGGATCGAGGTCAACGGCGTGGTGGACGAGGCGCAGGCCGCGCTGGGCGTGGCGCGGGCCGAGGCCGAGGCCGGATCGGAGCTCGACGAGCTGCTGGTGGCCCTCGAACGGGACCTCTACGTCCTCATGGCCGAGGTGGCCACGTCGCCGGAGCACCGGGACCGCCTGGTGGCCGGCACCAGCCTGGTGACGCCGGCGATGGTGGCGGCTCTCGAGGCCCGGATCGACGACCTCACGGCGCGGTTCGAGATGCTGACGGAGTTCGTGGTCCCCGGGGACAACCGCTGCGCCGCCGCCCTGGACGTGGCCCGGACCGTGGTCCGGCGGGCCGAGCGGTCGTGGGACGCCGCCGGCCTCGGCGGTGACGGGGAGGGGGAGGGCGGGGGCCCGGGCGAGGGCTCGCAGGTGGGCCCCTACCTCAACCGGCTGTCGGACCTGGTGTGGACCATGGCGCGGTGGCAGGAGGGCGACCGGCACCTGGCCGCCCGCACCGCGCCGCGCCGGCGGGGCGCCCGGGGCGGCGAACCGGCGTGACCGTCCTCCCGGTGCGGGTGGCGGCGCCCGGCGAGCCCCCTTCCGGGGTCGTGGCGGTGGGCGTGCCCGTCCTCGCCGGTGACGACGGGCCCGAGGTGCTCCCCGGCCTGGCCGGCGAGGTCGCCGGGACGCCGTTGCCCGCCGCCCTGGACGCCGAGGGGCTGCGGCGCCGGGGCTTCACCGCCAAGGCGGGCCAGCAGCTCGTGCTCCTCGTGTCGGTGGGCTCGCCGGCGGTGGTGCTCCTCGGCCTGGGCGCCCGCGACGGCCTGGACCCCGAGCGGTGGCGCCGGGCGGCGGCCGCGCTGGTGAGGGCGGCCGGCGAGGGCGGGACGGCGG
>JBOGGH010000237.1:0-4958 GCA_050743905.1 Acidimicrobiales bacterium | reverse complement strand
GAGGTGGCGGGGGAGGTGGGACGAGGTCGACGCCGGTGACCGCGGGCACCTCGCCGGTGGCGAACCCCGGCGGCGGGGGCGGGGGCACCGGAGCGGGCGGTGGTGGGCGCGGGACATCGGCCGCACCCGCCCACGCAGGCAGGGGATCGAGCACGGGACGGGGACCTCCCGGCTCGCCGTCCTCCGAGAACCCGGCGGGGCGTGCCTCGGTCCCGTTCGTGGCGGCGGTGGGCTCGCCCATCACGTGGCCGAACCCGGGCGGCGGGGGCGGGGGAGGTGGCAGCGACGGCTCGGTGCCGGTGGCGGCGTTCACCTGGACCGAGGCCGCCTCAAACCCCGGCGGCGGCGGCGGGGGCGGCACGGACCCGAACCCCTGGGGGGGAGGCGATGGCGCCACGAAGTGCGGGGCCGGCGCCTCGCCCAGCTCGGCCGGGACGCTGAACGGGAGTGGGGCGCCCGGCGCCAGCGACGCCGTCACCGGGCCGCCCGGGAGCTCCGCCTGGAGGCGGGACAGTGCCTGGGCCAGCTCCGCCTGCGACTGCTCCACCCGGGCGAGCCGCTCGAGGACCTCCTCCCACAGGCGGGCGGACGAGAGGGCCACCGAGCGCACGAGGTCTGCCGTGTCGTCCGGTCCGAACGAGCCGGACGGGTTCTGCGTGGTCATCTGGACTCCCTCCCGGTGCCCCCGGCGCTGCCAGTACCCCTGCTCCCAGGGCGCGACAACACCGCCAGACATGCTGCCACGGATCCCCCGGTCCCGGCGTCCGAACAGCCATGGTAGTGGGGTTGGCCGAGGAAGTCGAGGTCGGACCCAACGTTCACCAGATCGTCACGCCAATCCCACGGTCGGACCCGCTTGGTTGCACGCCGGTCGCAAACCTGCATCATCGGAGAAATCGTTGCCCAAACCACGACAAATTGCCCGCACGGGTGTTACGCTTGCGCTGCGGTGGCCGATCGGTCTCCGTAACCAACCAACCTACTACGGATGTCGGATCCGAGAGGGGGATGTGATGGAAACAGGGAAGAGTGTGGCCCGGCTGCGCTTCGTGCGTGACCTGCTGGGTCGCACCGGAAGCGAGGACGAGGGTGAAGGGAGAGAAGCAGGTTTCACCCTTATCGAACTGATGGTGGTCCTTCTGATCATGGGGATCCTCCTCGCAATCGCCATTCCAACGTTTCTCAGCGTTACGGGCGGTGCGAAGAAGACCGCGGCTCAGTCGAATCTGACGAATGCCTACACGTCACTACAGGGCGTTTACAGCGGCAACTCTGGGACGCTCCCTCAAGCGACGCCGGGACCAGGAGCAACAGTGACAACAGTCGTCAAGGCGCTCCAGAAGACACAGACGTCGATCCACTTCCAGACAACAACAACAGCAGCGAAGGGCGGCAACACAGTGTCTGTTGCTGTGGTCACAGGAACGACAGCGGTCGTCATGGCTGCCGAGGACGGGTCCGGCTACTGCTGGCTGATCCTGTTCAACGACACAGGAACATTGGCGACAACAACGGCGGCAGTTCCCTCGGGCCCGAAGTACGCGGCTCTCGCGACAGGAATTGGAACTACAACAGTGAAGCCAAGTGGAACATGCACAGCAGCCGCGACATATGGGAACGTGACTACAACGCCGGGAACAACGACTACCGGTTGGCAGACAGCTTGGAAGACAATCACCACACCGAAGACATAGCGCAGCACGTCTTCTGAGCTTGACGGACGGGGCCCCGCTTCGGCGGGGCTCCGTCGCGTCCGGCCTGCTGCGCGTCCGCTCCGCCCGGACGAACGTGGCCTGGTCCCGCACCGGTGCTCGCTGTCAGCCGAGCGGTGGCTGGCTGCCCTCCGCGGGGACGTCAGCAGATGGCGGGGGAGCCGGCCGGGGGAGGCGACCCGGTCGGGTCCAGGGGGTCCCGGTTCGAGCCGCACGCCGGCAGCGCCGCGCCGGTGGTGGAGGTCGTCGTCGTCGTGCTCGACGGTTGCCTGGTGCTGCGCAGGAGCGTGCCGCTGCCGGCGTGGCCGGCGCCGGCCTCACCCCCGCCCCCGCAGGCGGCGAGCAGCGCGCCGGCCACCACCACGCTGCCGACGGCGCCCAGCAGCCTGCGGGGGCGGCCCGTCGTCCGCCTGGGAGGCGTGGCCGGCTCGCGGAGCCGGCACGCCGGGCGCCCGGGGGCGGTCGTGGCGTGCTCTCGTGGTGTGGGTGGCCGCATCGCAGTGCTCCTACGGCTTGGACGGTGGCTGGGCGGTGGTAAAGGTCACCAGGTCGAGCGTGGCCTGCAGCGGGGTGGACCGATTGGTCGAGGGGCCGCCGCCGTGCAGGGCGAGGGAGTTGATGTCGGTGAGGCGGGGCAGTGCGTAGATATTGGTGACCAGGGTGAGCAGGTGGTCGTATGTCCCGGTGACGGACAGGGTCACGGGGATGACGGTGAGCGACGTGCTGGTTGACGACGACGTGCTCGAGGACGATTTCGACGGAGAGGTCGACAGCGAGGAGGCCTTCGCCGCCCCGGGGGACACCGATGTCAGGGTCACGCCGGACGCCGCCACCGTGGCCGAGAGGCTGCTGGTGTAGTTGGCCGTCGACTTGAACAGGTCCGGTGTGGAGGGCACGTAGGCCTGGAACTTCGCCTGCTCGGCCTCGAGCTGGCCCACGTGCTGGAATGTGTGCTTGAGCTGGGCCACCTTGGCGTTGCCGGTGTCCACCGCCTGCTGCAGTGTCCGTTCCTTGGCGTTCAGGGTGGAGAGCTTGTGGCCCTGGGGCAGGAAGAAGGCCAGGAGCCACACGATCACCACCACCACGGCGACGGCCATGGCGACGATGACCGGGGTGCGCTTGAGCGCCGCCGCCGTGGTCGACGCCGCGCTCACGACGCGGTCCCTGTTGTGGTGGCGAAGAGGCTGGCCCGCTGGCCGGCGGCTTCTTTCCCGATGGAGAACGTGATGTGGAATGTGATCGACGTGCCGTTGGCCAGGCTGCCCGAGGGCGGCCCCAGGGTGATGACCGGCGACTGGCCCATGGTGTCGCCGAACCCGCTGAAGGCTGTGTAGTTGGGCACGGTGACGCTGGCCGTGCCGGAGCCTATGGGGGACGCGGCGGCCGACGATGTGGTGGACGAGCTCGACGTAGGCGACGGCCGTGTGGGCGTTGTGGCCGCCGACATCTCGACTGTGGAGAACACGGCTGTGGCCGGCAGGTACTGGCCCAACTGGTTGAACACCACCAGCCAGTCCACCTCGCTGGACACCAGGGCGGCGTCCCGGTGGGCGAGGGACTGGACGTCCTTCTGGATGGAGACCACCTTGTCGTACTTGGGGATCTCCACGGTGTTGATGAAGGTCACCTGCTGTGTCAGCGAGGCCACCTGGTTCTCGGCGTTATGGACGGCGAGCACCCGCCACATGGTCCCGATCACGAGGAGGAGCAGGACCACCAGCCCGGCCACCACGAGGGCGTTGCGGACCCGCTTCTCGGTGAACTCGGCCGTCACCTCGTCCGGCAGCAGGTTGAAGGACCTGCCCTTGGGGTCCGGCAGCGCCAGGCCCACCGGGACGGCCAGGGTGGCGTCGATGGCCGCCGTCTGCTCCGGGGTGATGGGGAGCTGCGAGGTGTCGATCCCGGCCAGGGGTGACGCCGGGACCACCGGCATGTCCAGACCGCCCTGGAGCTGCTCCATGAACCCCGTGGCCCGGGCACCCGCCCCGGTGACCAGGACCCGGGCCGGCGCGCTCCGGCCGGGCTGGGAGGAGTAGAAGCGGATCGAGTTGTGGATCTCGCCCACCAGGTCGCCCACCGCCGAGCGGACCGCCGCCTCGGCGCGGAAGTCGTGCGGCCCCGGCTGGCCGAGCTCGCGCTTGACCTGCTCGGCGTCGACCCGCGGGATGTCGAGGGCTCCGGCCAGCGACGCGGTGATGCTCTCGCCCCCGAGGTCGATGGTCCGGACGAACTGGAGCTGGCCGGCCTGGTGGACCACCACCAGGGTGAGGCCGGCGCCCACCGAGACCACGGCCTCGGCGGCGCCCCCGGACGCGGGGTCGTAGAGGGCGCGTCCGAGCGCGGCGGTGTCCAGGTCGATGCCCACCGGCTCCAGGCCCGCCGCCCGGACGGCGCCCACCACGCCGTCCACCAGCTCCCGGTGGGCGGCGGCCACGAGCACGCGGATCTGCGGTGTGCCGTCCTCGTCCGTGAACTGCGCCATGACCTTGGACGAGATGATCGTCTCGTCCATGGAGAAGGGCACCACCTGGTCGGCCTGGAACTTCACCGCCTCGTCCAGCTCGTCGGGGGCGAGCGGCGGCATGTCGACCTCGCGGGTGATGGCCCGCAGGCCGGCGAGGCCGAGGACGACCTTGCGCTGCTTGAACCCGCCCTCCTTCCAGACCCGTTGCAGGGCCTGGACCACCTGTGACCGGTCGCGTATCTCCCCGTCCACCACGGCGCCGGCCGGCAGCCCCACCTGGCCGAACGCCTCGAGCACGGGACGGCTGCCGTTGTCGACGGTCAGCTCGACGGCTCGGACGGCACTCGTGCCGATGTCCAGGCCGACGATGCGCTGTGCCACCCGACTACCCCTGTCCACTCGTCTGACACCGGGACGGCGCGCGCGCGTCAGCCCGCACGCCGCGCCGTCCCCCGCGACCACCCGCCTGCCCCGAGCTCACTCGTGGCACCGGCGAAGCGAGCAGCACTCTACCGCCTCGCCTTCCGCGGGGTCGGGCATTGGGGGACGCCGGCGGCGCCGTCGCTGCCGGGGGGCGGCCCGTAGGATGGCGTGCCGTGGAGCACGTCGCCGAGGCACCGGTCGCCGTCCGCGCCGGGGTGGACGGCACCGTGCGCGTGGCGGCCCGGGGGATCGAGGGGCTGCCGGCGGTGGTGGCGAGCACGGCGTCGGACCGGCGGCGGGGGGCGCTCGCCCGGCGGGACGGGGACTCGCTGGCCGAGGCGGCGCGCACGGCGCTGCGG
>JBOGGH010000236.1:0-4960 GCA_050743905.1 Acidimicrobiales bacterium | reverse complement strand
CCCCTACGTGTGGGTGAAGACCGCCGACCAGATCCTCGCCAGCCTCGCCCGCTACTGCGAGCGGGTGTCGGCGTCCGCATCGGCGGGATCTGAGGGCTGATGACACTTATTGCTCGAATCTCTGGCTCAGGACACTAGCGTGGAGCCGTGCGAACAAGCGAGCGCGCCCGGTGACGACGCCGACAGAGGGAGCGTCTGAGAGCTCGAGCCCCGACGTGGCCGTTGAGGACCGCCTGCGGGCCCTCGAGTTGGTGACCGACATCGAGCTGGGGCGCCTCGACGTGGACGACCTGCTCGCCGAGCTGCTGGAGCGGATCGCCCACCTGATGGGCGCGGACACCGTCGCCGTGCTGCTCCTCGACAAGGCAACCCAGCTTCTCATCGCGCGCTCCGCGTGGGGTATCGAAGAAGAAGTACGCCAAGGGGTGCGGCTGCCGGTCGGTCACGGCTTCGCCGGACGGATCGCCGCCACCCGCCAGCCCATCGCCCTCGACCGGGTCGACCCGAACACCGTCGCCAACCCGCTGCTGTGGGAGAAAGGCATCCAGGCCATGCTCGGGGTCCCGCTCCTGAGCGGCAACGAGCTGCTCGGGGTCCTCCACGTGGGGAGCCTTTCCAGGCGACACTTCACCGAGGCCGACACCGACCTGCTCGCCCACGTCGCCCGGCGGGCGGCCGCCGCCATCCAAGTTCGAGAGCTGGAACTCGAACGCGCCGCGGCTCGGGTGCTGCAGCGAAGCCTGCTGCCGTCCAGGCTGCCCGACCTTGCGGGCTTCGAGTTCGCCGCCCGCTACGTGCCCGCCGAGGTCGGCGGGGTGGGCGGCGACTGGTACGACGCGTTCGTGCTGCCCGACGGCAGACTGTGGGTCATGGTCGGCGACGTGGTCGGCCACGGTATGCAAGCCGCGGTGGTCATGGGCCGCCTACGAGCCGCGTTGCGCTCCTACGCACTCGACGGGCACCCACCCGAAGAGGTCCTCGCCCGCGCTGACCGCAAACTGCAGTTCTTCGAGCCCGAGCAGACCGCCACCGTCCTCTGCGCCGCGCTCGACCCTCCCTACGACAACCTGCGTCTTTCGCTCGCCGGCCACCCACCCCCGGTCATCGCCAGCCACCGCTCCCCTACGGCGCTCGTCGACGTCCGACCCGGACTGCCGCTCGGCGTCGACCCAAAACTCCCAAGGCCATCAGCCACCGTGCCGCTTCCGGCTGGAACCGCGCTCGTCGCCTACACCGACGGGCTCATCGAACGCCGCGGCCAATCACTCGACCACGCCTTCCCCCACCTCTGCCACGCCATCCAGCCACTGCCCGCCGAGCAGATCTGCATCAAGACCATGGACCGCCTCGTCGGCAACATCGCCCCCCAAGACGACATCGCCCTGTTCGCGCTCAGGCGCCTCCCCTGACCGACTAGACGGCCAAGCCTTTCCGACCCTTGACGGGCGGCCCGGCGGCCCGCGAGCACGTCCGCGGCCGGCGCCACTCCAGCCTCTGAACCAGGCTCCTCGCTGTTTCGGGCTCCTCGCTGTTTCGTGTGGGTAGGTCCACCGGGGCTGGATGCCCCTGACCTACCTTCGACCCGGTTCGGCTGGTCGAGCGGAGGTGAACGAGGTGGACGATCCGGGACTGTTGCTCACCTTCGGCGCGGCGCTGGGCCTGGAGCCTCCGTGGCAGGTGAGCACGGTGGCGTTCGACCGAGGAGCCGGCCGGCTCGAGATCGGACTGGGCTTCCCCCGGGGGTCGCGCTTCGCCTGTTCGGTCGAGGGCTGTGCGAACACCGCCTGCGCCGGGCCGGCCCGGCCGCTGCCGTGCGACGGCTCCACCACGGCCACGGTGTGGGTCAGCGCGGCCACGGCCCGGTAGGGATCCCGCCGCCCCGCCTGCTCCTCGGCATCGAGCAGCGGCGCGAGGTCGTAGCCCGGCCGGCGGGGACCCCAGTGGTCCGTGAAGAGCCGAACCCCGTACCAGGCCACCGGGACGGCACCGGCCGCGGCGAGGGCGTCACGGACCTCGCCGGGCTCGTCGGCCCTGACGTCCCGGATCCCGAGCCGGTTGTCGTAGGTGCGGGCATCGAACGCCTCGACGGCGCGGGCCCAGTCGCCGGACATCCCCGAGCGCATGGCCAGCCCGGCGCGGTTCCGGGTGAGGACGGACACCACGGCGGACGGCGCGGCCGCCGACACCAGGACCGCCACGGCGCGTTCCAGGGAGGGCAGGTACATGGCGACCCCGTGGCAGCACACGAGCCCGTAGCGGCCGAGGTGCTCCGGCGCCAGGTCGAGGAGGTCGCCGCGCACGAAGGCCAGCCTCTGGCGGACCTCGGCCGGCTCAGTGGCCGCTGCCCGGCGCGCCTCGCCGAGCAGCTCCTCGGAGCGGTCGAGCCCCACCACCTCGTGGCCGAGGCGGGCGAGGGCGATGGCCTGGGTGCCCTGCCCGCACCCCGCGTCGAGGACGCGGATCCGGGCGCCGGCAGGGACGTGCGCGGCGAGCTGGCGCCGGACGAGCTCCTGGCGCACCACGTCGCGCACCAGCCCCAGGCCCGAGCGCCACGCCCGCACCCCGGCGCCGAACCGGTCGGGCGGGGGCTCCACGTGGCGGCACGCTACCAACGGGCAGTTCGCCGGGCACCCCCCGCCGGGCACCCCCCCGGCCGGTGCGGCGGTAGCCTCGGCGCGGCGGCGCGCGGCGGGGACCGCGGCGCCGTGACCATCACGTGGAGAGGGGGACGGCATGGCCGCAGGAACCGGCGGCGCACCGGAGGCGGGGCGCCCCTACGTGGTGGCCTCGGCGGACGCCCACGCCGCCCCGGACGACCTCCAGCAGTTCCTCTCCTACGTGGACCCGGGGATGCGCGAGGCCGTGGCCGCCTTCGGCGACCTCTCCTCGGTGGCCATCCCCCGCTTCGGGGGCGTGGACCCGGGCGAGATCGGCGAGGACGACCCGGTGCGGGCCACCGCCGTCCGGCGGCTGGCCGGGATGGGCGTGGACACGGTGGCCGCCCGTGACTGGATCGCCCGCTACGGGGAGGACTGGGTCTGCGCCGGGGACGCGGACGGGCGGCGCCTGGCCGTCCTCGAGACACAGGGCATCCACGCCGAGGTGGTGTTCCCGGGCCCGGTGCTGGCCGGCGGCCTGTCGCCGGCCATGTACCTCGGCGGGCACGCGTCCGAGGGCCTCGAGGTGGTCTGGCCGGCGCTCCACGCCTACAACCGCTGGCTCGCCGAGCTCTGTGCGGCGGCCCCGGGCCGGCGGGCTGGCGTGCTGCCGCTCGACCTCCACGACATGGACCGGGCGGTGGAGGAGATCGCCTGGGCGCGCGCCCAGGGCATCACCGGGGGGATCATGCTCCCGGCCATGTCCGTCTCGTCCCGGCTGCCCGGCTACGCCGACGCCTCCTTCGACCCGCTCTGGCGCGCCTGCGAGGAGCACGGCATGGTGGTCAACCTCCACACCGGCGCCTCCGGCATGGCCACGGACGCCAAGGCCCTCTACGACCCGGTGAACGGTGGCTGCCTCGGGCTCTTCGAGGTGTTCGTGTTCACCCGCCGGCCGCTCTGGTTCATGATCCTCGGCGGCGTGTTCGACCGGCACCCCGGCCTCCAGGTGTCGGTGGTGGAGAACGGCGTCCAGTGGCTGCCCTCGCTCGTGCGGGACATGGAGTCGTTCTTCGACACCCACGGCGGCGCACCGGTCCGCCGCCGCCTGGCCCTGCGGCCGGGCGAGTACGTGGCGCGCCACGTGCACCTGGGCGGCTCGCTCATGCGGCGAGCCGAGGCCGAGATGCGCGAGGAGATCGGCGTGGACCGGATCATGTGGGGGTCGGACTACCCGCACCTGGAGGGCGCGGCACCCGTGCACCGCCAGGTGCTCCGGCACGTCTTCGGCGGGCTCCCCGAGGACGACGTGCGGGCCATGCTCGGCGGCAACGCCGTCGACCTCTACGGGTTCGACGCGGCGCAGCTCCAGGCGGTGGCCGACCGGGTGGGCCCCACCGTGGAGGACCTGGCCACGCCGCTCGCCCTCGACGCCATCCCCGAGACCTTCAGTTGGAGCCTGGCCCGCCCCGTGCCGCTGGCCCCGGCCGCCGCGCCCGCGGGCGACGGCGGCCACCTGATGTCGTAGGGGCGGGGCCTACGGCGCGAGCATCACCGCGCGCGAACGGCGTCGCCGCCCGCTACCGGCGACGCCTGCCGCCCCGGCCCCCGACCACACGGACCTCCACCGGACGGTGCAAGCCGGCCGACAGGCGACGCAGGTCGCCCTCGTCGGACGTCAGGATCGTGGACCCGCGGTCGGCAGCGGTCACCACCACGTGGGCGTCCACCACGTCCGCCGACCGCGCCCGGGCGAGCAGCTCCCCCACCTCGTGCGCCTGCCCCGGAGCGAACCCGACGATCTCGCAGCCCCGCAGGAACCTCCGGAGCTGGACTTGCCTGGCCGACCTGCTGGCCTGGGCCACCACCGGCGCCGTGGCCACGGGCACCACGCCCAGCTCCAGCCTGACGCGGTGGTCGCCCCACACCTCCCGGTCGTCGCGCTCGGCGGCGACCAGCACCCCGGCGTCGTAGACGACGCTCATGCCGGGCGTCGCCGCGTGGAGGTGCCGAGCTGCTCGTGGACCCGGCGGCGGGCGGCGTCCAGTTCCGACCCGGTGAACGGGCCGTGCTCCTCCTCCCACTCGGCCACCGCGGCGAGCCCGTCCCGGACCAGCAGGGCGTGGCGGGCGGCATCGGTCATCCAGGCCGATACGCTCAGGCCCTCCTCCGCCGCCGCGGCGACGACGCGCTCGTGGACGTCGGGGTCGACCGTGATGGCCAGCTTCGGGGAGGGCCTGCCTCTGGGCACGCCGAAAGCCTACTACCGACGTAGGAGAGTTGTCACGGCGCCAGCACGTCCGCCACCGCCACCGGGTGGCCGGAGGCGGCCGAGCGGTAGGCGGCCTCCACCACGGCGTGGG
>JBOGGH010000235.1:0-4981 GCA_050743905.1 Acidimicrobiales bacterium | reverse complement strand
GCGCTGGCCCCTGGACGCGGTCCGCCTGCTGGCGCCGGTGCCGCTCCCGCCCAAGGTGCTGGCCATCGGGATGAACTACCGGGCCCACGTGGCCGAGCTCGGCCGGGAGCCCCCCGAGTACCAGTACTGGTTCAACAAGCAGCGCACCTGCGTGGTGGGTCCCGGCCACCCCATCGAGATCCCGTCCGTCTCCGACCAGGTGGACTACGAGGGGGAGCTGGGGATCGTCGTCGGGCGGCGGGCCAAGGCGGTGCCCGCGGCGCGCTGGCTCGACGTGGTGGCCGGCTTCACCGTGGTGAACGACGTGAGCGTCCGCGACTGGCAGGCCCGGACCCCCACCTTCACCATGGGGAAGTCGTTCGACACCCACGGCCCCATGGGCCCGTGGGTGGTGACGCCGGACGAGGTGGGGGATCCCGGGGATCTCGCCCTGCGCACCTGGGTCAACGGCGAGCTCCGGCAGGACTCGCGCACCGCCGACCTGCTCTTCGACTGCGGGGCGATGGTGGCGTACCTCACCACCGTGTTCCCGCTGGAGCCCGGCGACGTCCTAGCCACGGGCACGCCGGCCGGCGTGGGGATGGGCTTCAGCCCGCCGCGCTGGCTGCGCCCCGGGGACACCGTGCGGATCGAGATCGAGGGGGTGGGCACGCTGTCCAACCCGGTGGTGGCCGCATCCTGAACACCCGGGCGCGGGGCCCGTGCACGGCGGGGGCGGCGGTGCGCCGGGGGTTGCCGCGCCGGCCCGTGCACGGCGGGGGCGCCGGCCACGGCAGAATGGCAGGGTCGGACGACCGGAGGGACGGCATGGTGGACGAGGAGCGTGGCACGGGGGAACGGCCGGGGGACGGCGGTGCCGTGCCGGCGCCGCCGGCGACGCTCGGCGACGAGGAGCGGGCCGAGCGGCTCGGCCAGCTCCAGGCGCTCATCGACCTGATGCGCCCGGCGGTCCAGGCCGACGGGGGCGATCTCGTCCTGGTGTCGGCCGACGTGGAGGCCGGCGTGGTCGAGGTGCAGCTCCAGGGGGCCTGCAGCTCCTGCGCCGTGAGCTCGGCCACCCTCCAGGGCGGGGTGGAGCGCATCCTCACCGAGCGGCTGTCCTGGGTCCGCGAGGTCGTGGGCAGCCTGGACGAGTCGATCGACCCGTTCGAGAGCGCATCGCTCGGCCAGGGAGGGTACGTCCCGGGGTACTGAGCCCCCCGTGGCCGCTGGTGTCAGGGTGCCGGGGGTGCCGGGGCCGGCGTGGGTGACGGTGTCAGGCGGCCAGGTCCGCCGGATCCAGCGGGCCGTAGCGGGTGATGGTCGCGAAGTGGTCCAGCACGGTGCGGTCGGTGTCGAGCAGCCCGCGGACCGGCCGCTCGGCCAGGTGCCGCGCCGCGAACCGCCGGGCCACCGCCGCCTTGCGGGCGTCCCCGTCCCGGTCCAGCGCCCACGCCGCCTCGTCCACCAAGAGCGCCCCCTCGACGGTGTCGGCCAGGAGCTCGGCCAGGCGGCGCGAGTGGAGGAGCTGGAGGTCGTCGTCGGCACCGGCCAGGTGGTGGACGGCCTGCCGGGCCCCGGCCAGGGCCGACGCCACGGTGTCCACCGCCCCCGCCAGCGGCTTGTGGCCGGCACCGGCGTCGAGCGCCCGCTCCACGCGGGCCAGCAGCGCCACGTGTGCCTGCTCGCCGCGCATGGCGCGGCGTACGTCGATGCTGAGGATGTTCTCCGTGCCCTCCCAGATGGTGTGGCATTGGGCATCGCGGAGCTGGCGGGCCATCGGCCAGTCCTCCATGTACCCGTTGCCGCCGAACACCTCGAGCGCCGTGCTGGCCGCCCACAGTGCCACCCTCGTGGCCCGCATCTTGGCCAGCGGCACCAGGATGCGCCGCAGCAGCCGTCCCTCCTCGGCATCGGCGGCGGTCCGGGCCGAGGCGGCGCACTCGTAGGTGGCGGCCATCCCCGCCTCCAGGTCCACCACCAGGTCCACCAGGGTCTCGCGCACCAGCGGGTACCCGTCGATGCGCCGCCCCCACTGGGTCCGCCGGGCGGCGTAGACGGCGGCCTCCAAGTAGGCCCGCCGGTGGATGCCGAGCCCCATGAGCGCCACCCCGAACCGGCTCCCGTTCACCATCTCCATCATCCGGTTGATGCCGCGCCCGTCCCGGGCGGCCCCGGCGCCACCGGCCGCGGCACCGGCGGCACCGTCCCCCTCGCCGGCTTGGGGGCCCACCTGGCCGCCGGCGAGCCAGCACCGGGCGCCGTCCAGGGCCACCTCGCCGGTGGGCACGCCCACCGTGCCCAGCTTGGGCTTCAGGCGCTTGATGGTGAAGCCGTTGGGCGAGCCGTCCGGCAGCCGGCTCGGCACGATGAAGGTGGCCAGCCCCCGGGTGCCGGGCGGGGCGCCCTCGGGCCGGGCCAGGACGATGAACACGTCGGCGTCCACGTTGGAGCAGAAGTGCTTGTCGCCGAAGAGCACCCACTCGTCGCCGTCCTGCACCGCCCTGGTGGTGTTGGCGCCGACGTCGCTGCCGCCCTGCCGCTCCGTGAGGAACATCCCGCCCTCCCAGGCCTCGGCGGGGTCCAGGCTCGTCAGCCGGGCCAGCAGCTCGTCGCGGACGCCCGGCGGCGCGTGGCGCTCCACCACGTCCGCCGCGCCGCCGGTCATCCCGAGCCCGCAGTAGATCGCCGTCTCCGCCTGGCTCACCAGGTAGGCGCGGGAGGCGGTGACCACCGCGGGGACGGGGCGGCCGGCGTGGTAAGGGAGGCCCACGAAGCCCTGCCGGACGAGGTCCGCCTTGTTGGCCGTCCAGGTGGGGTGGTGCACCACCTCGTCCACCTCCACCCCCCAGCGGTCGTACCGGCGGAGCACCGGGCCGTGGGCGTCCGTCTCCTCGGCCCGCGGGGCGAGGACAGTGCCCACGAGGGTGCCGTAGGGGGCCACCTGCTCCTCGGCGAAGGCCCGGTCGGCCGGGTCCGGAAGGTAGTGGTCGAGCAGGAAGGAGAGGTTGGGATCCAGGTGGTACCAGTCGTGGCCGGTGGCCTGCTCCAGCTCGCCGTAGTCGGGCAGGATCGTGGTGGGCATGGGGCGCACCTCCTGCCTGCATCGTACGAGGGGCGGCGGCGCTGGACAGCGGCCGCGCCGGCCGGGGAACGCGAGCGTCACGTTAGTTAGCACAACTAACTAGAATGGGCCCATGGCCACCGCCAGGACCGCACCGGGAGCACCGTCGACGGGGAGGACGGCCATCCCGGACGCGCCCGGGGGCGTGGCCGCTCCGTCGGACCAGGACCTGGCCGCCCGGGTGCGGGTGGCGGTCACCCGGCTGAACCGCCGGCTCCGGCAGCAGGCCCTGGCCGGCCTCTCGCCGGCCAAGGCCACGGCGCTGGGCTCGATCCACCGCCTGGGCTCGCCCACCCTCGGCGAGCTGGCGCTGGCCGAGCAGGTGCAGCCGCCCACCATGACCCGGCTGGTGGCCGCCATGGAGGAAGCCGGCCTGGTGGCGCGCATGGCCGACGCGGAGGACGGCCGCGTCTTCCGGGTGCGGCTGACCGGCGAGGGCCGGCGCACGCTGGAGCGGATCCGCACCATGAAGACCGCGTACCTCACCCGGCGCTTCGCCGCCCTCGAGCCCCACGAGCGGGCGTCGCTGGGCGAGCTCACGGCGCTGCTCGAGCGACTGGTGGAACACGAGTGAGCCCCATCGGCCGCGCCGCCCGCCGGACCTTCATGGCGCTCCGGGTCCGCAACTACCGCCTGTACTTCGTAGGGCAGGTCATCTCGGCCTCGGGCACCTGGATGCACACGGTGGCCATGGGGCTGCTGGTGCTCTCCCCCCGCCTCCACGGCAACGGCCTCGACGTGGGGGTGGTGATCGCCCTGCAGTTCCTGCCGATCCTCCTGTTCGGGAGCTGGGGCGGGCTGGTGGTCGACCGGGTGGACAAGCGGCGCCTGCTCTTCGTCACCCAGGCCACCGCCGGGCTGCTGGCGCTGGCGCTGGGTCTCCTGGTAGCGGCGGACGCCGTCACCATGGGGGAGGTCATGGCCATCGCCGGGGCGTTCGGCGTGGTGAACCTCTTCGACAACCCGGCCCGGCAGACCTTCGTCTCCGAGATGGTGGGCCGGGACCTCATGCCCAACGCCATCAGCCTGAACAGCGTGGTCATGAACTCGGCGCGGGTGATCGGCCCGGCCATCGGCGGGGTGCTCATCGTCACCGTCGGCATCGCCACGTGCTTCCTGGTCAACGCGGCGTCGTACGTGGCCGTGGTGATCGCCCTGGCCCTCATGAGCACCGGCGAGCTCCACCGGCGCCCCGTCGTGGAGCGGGCGCGCGGCCAGGTCCGTGAGGGGCTCCGCTACGTCTGGTCGACGCCCGCGCTGCGAGACCCGCTGCTCGCCATGGCCGTGGTGGGGATCTTCGCCTTCAACTTCACCACCACCCTGCCGCTGCTGGCGACGATCACCTTCGGTGGCGGTGCCGGCACGTACAGCGCCCTCACGGTGGCCATGGGATCCGGGGCGATCGTGGGCGGCCTGATGGTGGCGCACCGCAGCCGGCCCAGCACGCCGATGCTCAGCGTCATCGGCCTGGCGTTCGGGGTGATGCTCCTGATCGTGGCGTCGGCACCCACCGAGGCGGTGGCCCTGGCGGCGCTGGTGTTCATGGGGGTCTGCAGCATCTCGTTCATCTCCACCGCCAACGCCACCCTGCAGCTCCACGCCGACCCGGCGATGCGCGGCCGGGTGATGGCGCTCTTCGCCACCGCGTTCCTCGGCAGCACGCCGATCGGCGGGCCGCTGATGGGCTGGATCAGCGACGTCAGCAGCCCGAGGGTGGCGCTCATGGTGGGGGGCGTGGCCACCCTGGCGGCCAGCGTGCCGCTGGCCCTCCGCTACTACCGCCGGGCGGCCCTGGCGCCGGGCGCACCCGCGGTCGCCCTCGCCGCACCGTCCGGTCCGGCCGCCGTGCGCGGTGACGCGGTGGTCGAGCTGGGGCCC
>JBOGGH010000234.1:0-4993 GCA_050743905.1 Acidimicrobiales bacterium | reverse complement strand
GGACGTGCTGGCGCGCCTGCCCCTCCCCCAGCCCCGGGGTACGTCCCACCTGGCCGCCGAGGTGCTCGGTGACGCCCACGCCCTGGACGACGACAGCCCCGCCGGCCGCCTGGTGGTGGCCGCCCTGGCCCACCAGGCCGGCCGGTCCGGACCGCTCTCGGCGGGCGATCGGCGGGACCTCCTGGCCGCTCAGCGGGTGGTGTCCGACGGGACGTCCTCCCGGGTGCTGACGCTGGGACTGCTGCCGGAGCCGGTCGGCCCGCTGACCGAGGCCGCCCGCGGGTGGGCCGGCGGCCACGTGCCCCTACCGGTGCCGCTCGCCGCCGTGCAGTCGGAGCAGTGGCGGGTTGCCCCGGGGACGGTGGTCTGGGTCTGCGAGAACCCGTCCGTGCCGGCCGCCGCCGCCGGCCTCCCGGTGACGGTGGTCTGCCTGGAGGGGCAGCCGTCGGTGGCTGCCGTCCTCCTGCTCCGGACACTGGCCGGGGGCGGTGCCCGCCTCCGTTACCACGGCGACTTCGGGGCCAGCGGGATCACCATCGCCAACCAGGTCATCGGCGACCTGGGCGCCGAGCCCTGGCGGTTCCGCGCCGGCGACCACCGGGAGGCGCTGGCGCGGGTCGCCGCAGCCGGCACCACGCCGCCGCCCCTGCGTGGGCGCGTCCCTGGGGCCCGGTGGGACCCCGACCTGGCGCCCGCCGTCCAGGCGGCCGGGGTGGAGATCGAGGAGGAGCTGGTGATGGATCTGCTCCTGGAGGACCTCCGCCGCTCGGCATAGGCGTCGGCGCGTCGGTGGCGCGTCGGTGGCGCGTCGGTGGCGCGTCGGTGGCCGGCAGCCGATCGTTGTGGAGGTGTGGGACCGACGCGTACCCTTGATCCCATGGTCGTCACCGCCGTCGCCCCGGACGCCGTTGGGGCCTTCACCTGGGACGACCTCCAGCACGCCCCTGACGACAGCCTGCGCCGCGAGCTGGTCGCCGGGCAGCTCCTGGTGACGCCCTCGCCGGCTGACCGACACCAGCGAGCCGTCCGCCGGCTGTGCGTGGTCCTCGACCTGCCCCACCGGCCCCTTCACCGGTACGCCGCTGCTGGTGGTGGTGGTGGTGGAGGCCCGCTCGCCGTCGACGGCGGCCACCGACCGGACGCCGCGAAGCGGGAGCAGTATGCACAGCACGGTGCGGCGTCCTACTAGCTGGTCGACCCCGGCGGCCCGGATGGCGGCCAGGTCCCCAGCCTCACCGTGCTGCACCTGGAGGACGGCGCCTACGCGGAAGTGGCGACCGTCCGCGGCGACGAGCAGTACCGGGCAGAGCAGCCGTTCCCGGTCACGGTGGTACCGAGCCGGCTGGTGTCGTAGGACGGTTGACGCACTACTCATCAGTCTGTAGACTCATTGGTAGCTGAGAGGCAGCCTTTCGGGGTGTCCGAAGGACTGCTCAGGCGGCGCCTCGCGTGGAACCTGCAGCTCTACCGCTCCGTCCACGGCCTGACCCAGAAGCAGCTCAGCGCCATGCTCGGCTACCGGACCTACCAGTACGTCGGGGGCGTCGAGCAGCAGCGCCGCAACCTCACCCTCCATACCGTCGAGCGCTTCGCCAGCTCCCTCGGCATCGACCCGGTCGACCTCCAACAGCCCGTGCCTCCCGAGACCAGCGACCACTGCCGGCGCGTCACCGTGGCCATCGACTCGGAGGCCGACGACGCGCTCGTCAGCGTCCTCCGCGGGTTCGCCGAGCTCGGCCTCGTGGTGTCCGTCCGGACGCTCGACGGCGCAGTGCTGGAAGGCGTCCCGGTGATCGTCACGAGCGAGCAGGTGCTCTTCGCCGGCTGGGACCGGTCCCGCGGGACGCGGACCGACTCGACGTTCACCGTCGACGTGGGGACCGTCGTCGGCGTCACCGTGAAATGACCGTTGCGAGCCTTCCGTCCGCCGACCCAAAGAGAAAATGGCATCTTCCCCTCAACTGCATTGACGTTTCGTGCCCTGAATGGTTCGATATCGTCGTCCGAAGCCCGGGCTCCCGATGTCGGGAATGCCGCCTCGGACCTGTCGCGGATAGACGTCGATATCGGGAGGATGGCACGTGCACCGGAGGCTTCATCGGATTCTGGGGATTGTCGCATCCCTAGTCCTCACGTCACTGGCTGCAGGCCTTCCTGCAGCAGCTCCGGCGGGCGCTTCCCTGCCGAGCACCCTGACCTTCGGGAGCGGGAGCGTCCTCGACGTCAGGATCGGCGTCATCAG
Source organism: Acidimicrobiales bacterium (assembly GCA_050743905.1). GTDB lineage: Bacteria > Actinomycetota > Acidimicrobiia > Acidimicrobiales > RAAP-2 > JBOGGH01. The sequence goes on along the minus strand of JBOGGH010000234.1, from coordinate 2,751 downwards.
CCTCGATCTGAGCCTCGCCACAGGAAACGACGGCACGGACCCCCGAGGTTCCGTCGCCGTCACCGTCACAGGGAGCCACTTCACCAGCGCGACACCGTTCGGCGTACCGGGGAACGCCGGCGACAGCCTCACGAGGTTCCCTGCCGGCACCATCACCGGCACGCTGACAGGGACATCGATCACTACCATCAGCTTCGCGACAGCGACAGGAAGCTCGCCCGAGGTGACCTTCGAGACACTCTCGACAGGGCTTCAGGACTGCGTCATCGAGGACGCGTACACCGAGGTGTACACGGGCTCCACAGGGTCGCTGACGGCGACAACAGCCACCAGCACCTTCCGGACACACGCTACCGCTGCCAACGCGACAACAGAGACGTGCCCCTCCACACTCGCCACATATCTGGACACGTACAGCGCCGAGGCCAAGGTGTCGGGTTCCGTCTCGGTGAGCTGATCTCCCACTGCCCTCTCCGGTGGGAAGCGCCCACCCGGCCGGCGCTGCGCCTCTCCGCGTGAGAGCCGTGACGGCTCCCCGGCGACGGGAGCGGACCTCGGCGAACCTCACCCCGGAACGAACCTGGGCAGCCGCTCGCGGACAGCCAGGACTGGCGCGGGGATTGACAGCGAAATCGCCATTTTATCTTTGGCGGTTGTATTTTGCCTTATTGAGAAAATCGCTAATAACTTCGATCAGTCACTTGACGACCCCTTCTATTTATTCTTAGATGATCAACGGCCCTTGCCGCATGGCAGCAAGGACACCCAGAAGGGGGAACCGTGATCGAGTCTTCGTGACCAGTCACTGACATCGCCGCCACCGGCGGGTCGACATCGGAGGGGCAGGGAGAACCGTCCGCACGACGCTCTCGCAGCCCCCTACCCGCGTGCCACTCGCTCCGTCTGCGTCGACACGCCGTGCAGCATTCGCGACGCCTCGACGGTTCCCGATACCCGTAGTCGGGAGGTCAAGGTGCACATTGTGAACGATGAGGTCGGAGTGCACGCTGTAAGCGACAAGACCAAGCCGGAGCCGCGTGTCCCACTTCCCGGCAGTCGCCCTCCGGTGGATCTGGGCCACAAGTCCGTCGGTGCTCGTCCGGGACGGTCCAACGAGGTGGCCAGGAGCACCCAGCGAACCAGGATCATCGACGCCTTCGTCCGCGAAGTCGGACGGTGCGGGTTCGAGGAGGCCCACGTGGGCAAGGTCTGCGCTGCCGCGTGCGTGTCCACGAAGGACTTCTACAAGCACTTCGAGTCCAAGAAGCACTGCTTCTGCGCCGCGCTCGACGAAGGTTCGTCCATCGTCATCGACCGGGCGGTCGATGCCTACCGGGACTCCACGGGAACCTGGATCGAACGGCTGCAGAACGCACTGCGCACGATGCTGGAGATCCTGGCCGAGAACCCGTCGTTCGCGCGCCTCTCCATCGTCGAGCCGTACAACGTGGCGCCTATGGGACGCGAACACCTGGACGCCGTCGTAAGCCGCTGCCGCGCCGAGCTCGGGGGTCGCTTCGTCCCGACGCCGCCGAACGCGCAGCGGCACGACTACGAGCGCTTCCTGGTGTCCAGCATCATCGGTCCGATGTCCGACTACGTCCTCGAGGGGAAGGCCACACGGCTCCCCGAGCTCGAGCCCCTGCTCACGTACGCGCTCACCCTGTCGGTCCCCCAGGGCTAACAGCCCGCCCTCCCGTCCCCCACCGCCGTCCCCGGACGCGCCGGTCCGGTGGCCCCGGCCCCCGGAGGGGCGGGACCACCGGACCGGTGGTGCCTGCGTGGTAGTGGGCCGGGCCTACGAGGCGGCCATGCCCACGATCGGCTTGTTGAGGGGCTTGCCGCCCATCGAGCCGTGGAACTGGGCGTCGCCGAAGGCGAAGATGCCGCCGTCGGCCGCCACCAGCCAGTAGCCACCGCCTGTCATGGTGGCGGCCATGCCCACCATCGGCTGGTTGAGGGGCTTGCCGCCCATCGAGCCGTAGAAGGGGGCTGTCCCGAAGGCGAAGATGCCGCCGTCGGAGGCGTCCATCCAGTAGCCGCCGCCTGTGGGGGTGGTGGTCATGCCCACGATCGGCTTGTTGAGGGGCTTGCCGCCCATCGAGCCGTGGAACGAGGCGTTGCCGAAGGCGAAGATGCCGCCGTCGGCCGCCACCAGCCAGTAGCCGCCGCCTGTGAGGGTGGCCGACATGCCCACGATCGGCTGGTTCAAGGGCTTCCCGCCCATCGAGCCGTAGAACTGGGCGTTGCCGAAGGCGAAGATGCCGCCGTCGCTGGCCACCTCCCAGTAGCCGCCGCCTGTGGGGGTGGCGGCCATGCCCACGATCGGCTGGTTGAGGGGCTTGCCGCCCATCGAGCCGTGGAACGAGGCGCTGCCGAAGGCGAAGATGCCGCCGTCCGAGGCGTCCATCCAGTAGCCGCCGCCTGTGGGGGTGGTGGTCATGCCCACGACCGGGGCGTTCAGGGGCTTGCCGCCCATCGAGCCGTAGAAGGGGGCTGTCCCGAAGGCGAAGATGCCGCCGTCACTGGCCACCATCCAGTAGCCGGGCGAGACGTAGACGAACTGGTCCAGGACGCTCGTGACCGAGGTGCCCTTGGGGCTCGTCACCGTGACGTCGACCGGGCCGGCCGGCTGGGCGGGGTCGACCGCCGTCACCGTGGTGGCCGATGTCACCTGGAAGCTGGTGGCCGGCACCGAGCCGAACATGACCGCTGTCGCTGTTGTCATCTGGAGGCCGGTGATGGTGACCG
>JBOGGH010000233.1:0-4993 GCA_050743905.1 Acidimicrobiales bacterium | reverse complement strand
CTGACAGACGCCGCTCGCGTCATACCGAGGCCGTGTGACTGGGGAAAGTCAGGCCTAAAGCTGGGAAGCGCCCCTCAGCGCTGCCACCTCTGCCCCAGGTCAGTGACTTTTGTCGCTGACCCACCCGAAAAGACCTGGTTAGACGACCTAGTGTAGTGTCTCCGTTTTATCTGGCGATTGCTTCAAGGGCTACACGACCTCGGCGAACCTTCTCGAGAATCTCTTCGGCGGTGGCGGTCCACACGAATGGCTTGGGATCGTTGTTGTTGGCTTCGAGGTAGGCCTCGATAGCAGCGATCAGATCGGGCACGGACCGGAACACGCCGCGACGGAGGGCTTTCTCCGTCAGGTCACGGAACCATCGTTCGACCATGTTGAGCCACGAGCTCGAAGTGGGGATGAAGTGCAAGTGGAAGCGGGGATGTTTGGCCAACCACGCCTTAACGTTGTCGTGGCTGTGGGTGCCGTAGTTATCGAGGATGATGTGAATCTGCAGGCCCTTTGGCACCTCACGGTCGATAGTGCGAAGGAACTTCAAGAACTCGCCGTTGCGGTGCTTCGGCATGCACTGGCCGATCACCACCCCTGTCAGCACGTTCAAGGCGGCGAAAAGGGTGGTAGTCCCGTTGCGCTTGTAGTCATGGGTCATCGTCCCAGCCCGGCCCTTCTTCAACGGGAGCGACGGCTGGGTCCTGTCGAGCGCCTGGATCTGGCTCTTCTCGTCCATGCACAGCACGACCGCCTTGTCGGGCGGGCTCATGTAGACACCGACCACGTCGACGAGCTTCTCCTCGAAACGCTTGTCGTTGGAAAGCTTGAAGGTCTTTACCAGGTGCGGCTTGAGCCCCCGTGCAGACCACACCCGCTGCACAGTCGCCGGGCTCACCCCCGTTGCCTCGGCCATCGACCGGCAGCTCCAGTGCGTCTCGCCTGCCGGCTTGGTCTCCCGGGTCAGGCGGACGATCTCGTCGATCTTCTCCGCCGGGATCTCTGGCTTACGGCCCCGGCCGGGACGAACCTTGCACAGCTTGGCGATCCCATCTTGGGCGAAGCGATCACGCCACGAGACGACGCTCGAGGGCGAGACGCCTATCTCTTTCGCGATAGCCGTGTTGGCAACACCCTGCGCCGCCAACAACAGCGCCTTGGCCCGCACCACCTCCCGGTGAGGCGCCGTCTGAGACCGGGCCAAGGTCTCCAGAATCTCCCGCTGACCATCCGACATAACCAGGGCAGGGCTCGGTGCGCGCACACTTCATCTTACCACAATCACCGTCTATTTACGAGACACTACAATAGTGTCGCCCGGTGCTCCTCTGCAGCCGCCACGTCGTGCGCGTAACGTGCGCGAAGGGCGCGCAGAGGGTCTGTGTGCGACGCCGTGTTGGGATCGGCGCAGTTCGTGCTCGCGTACGCGCTGCGGCTCCGCAGTGCGGGCATCTTGAAGGAGCCCCCGCCACCGGCGGCTCCGACTGACACCACGGCGGCGGCGACGCAACCGGCAGCAGGCGGATAGATGGACGTCCGGCAGCTCGTCGAGTCGCTGGTCTCGTCCCTGGCCTGGCCGGTCGCCATCGTCGTTGTTGCCCTTCTCTTCCGGCCTCTCCTCGTCCAGCGGCTCCGACCGAGACTGTCTCAACCGAGCGCAGCCCTCGCTCTACCGGAGGAGCAGCAGGACCCCTCTGCGGCCTTCACCGCGTTGCTGTGGAAGACGTCGGGCGAGATGGTGGAAGCGGGCATCGTCGTACCTGCCGACGCGGTTGATGCCGACTTGCACAGGGAGGAAATGGAGGTGTTGTACGCTCTCTCGCCCTCGGCATTCGTGGTCCAGGCCCACGACCTCCTTCACCGAACCCTTCTGCGGTTCGTGTTGCGACTCAATGACCCCGCCTTACTCGGTGGAGGCGTCGAGACGAACACGATGGCACTCGCTCGCGTGGCACTCGCTCGTCAGCTCATCGACGAACCGACGCTTGGAGTCATCGAGAAGCTCACCTACCTGCGCGGGTTGGCGACGAACCGAGGCGGCGGTGAGGTGAACATCGACGTTGCTATGGACTACGCCTCGCGCATCCAGGCGATCGTCTACCGCATGGAACACCCGCCGTCGCGACACGGCGGCGGGTGACGCGAAAAGTGCGCTCCTCAGTAAGGGTACCTGTCAGTGTTCCGACAGAGGGTGTCGTTGCCCGAACACCTCGACTCACCAGACTCTTCCTGAGGGAACCGCCATAAACTTGTTCTAAAATCCGATCAAGACGCGGTGGCCGATGGACTCACCGGAGGTCCTTCCAAATGTGCGGTGATGAAAGCACCCGTCACCGGACTTATCACAACGATCTCAACGGATATGGGAGGGGCACCTCCTGATTCCGATTCGGGATCACCCACCACCCCAACAGTAGTTGGCCCGGGAGTGAGGGCAACTACCCATGCGTTCTGATCGATTGCCGGTTGACCTATGGCAGACAAGTATCCATAGGTAGCACCAGTAACCCCAGTTGCACCCGGCAGATCATCCATCGCATCGTGCTCGGCCTGCGCCTCGCTTATGACGGTGGATTGAGAAGCATCAGTACCAGCGAAAGACGCCTCCGTTGAAGGCGACGACAACGCGATACCCATACCCTCCAGTTGCGTGGAGGTCACAGTGCCCACGCCTACATCAGTGGCGGCGGCGTTTTTGATGTGAGACCCAGCTGTAACGACACTCTTTGGCACGCTTGCCGGAGTAGCACCGTACCCAACAACACCGAGGGCGACCAGTCCGGCTATCATCGCCCGCTCCCACCCGGTGCGGCTCGTCTCGAAAGCACCCATCGTGCGCAAGGCAGAGGCGAGCGGCGCTGCAAGGCCAATGGCCGCAGCCGCCGCGTCTGCCTCGTACTCGTACTTCTTCTGCGAACCGGAGAGTACCGGAGCGATTATCAGGTTCGTCATGATCCACGCAGGCCACGCGAGAATCCACCCGGCGAGGGCGAGCAGGCCGCGCGGGCCGGCGCTGCGCCGCTCCATCCAGCGATAGGCCCGCACCTCGCCGAGCTCCAGCTCTTGGCACGCTCCCCGAAAGCTCCAACCCGAGGCGGTGGCGTCGTCGACGAGCGCCAGCAGCACGGCCTTGGTGACCGCGTCCACTCGGCGCGGGACCCGGCCACTCAGCCCCAGCGCCCTTTTCCCTCGACCAGCATGAGCTTGACGGCCATCTCCTTCAAGGCTTCGCCGAGGCGAGCCGCGTCGGTGCGGGCCGCCTCGAGCTCGAAGTCCCGCTCCTTGGCGCGGCGTCCTGGGCGGGACTCTGACAAGGCCCCCAAGGCGCCTTCCTTGGCCACGGTGCGGATGCGCATGACAACGCCCCGGTCTACCTGCCAGTGCTCGGCAGCCTCCATGACGGTCACCTCCTGGCGCACCAGCTGGAGGAAGATCTCGTACTTCTGCAACGGGGTGAGGAACCGCTTCTGGCGCCTGCCGGCACGATCGGTCCCGCGGGTCTCTTCGCTCATCTGACGATGGTCCTCCACTTGTCGTGGAGACCCGCGGATGCTGCTTGATTCGCGGACCGGTCTCTATCGGAAAGTCAGGCGCAAACCAGAACCTTCACGGGCTGGGCGACACGCACTCGCAGGCCTGGCACACCCGGCGGCTGAAAAGTGTGAGCTTCGAGGAGTTCCTTGCCTCGCCCCGGCCGCTTCCTACCTACTATCGGTCTCTGCGTGGTCGCCTCCTGCTTCCTTGAGGCGATCAAACAGCAAATGCATCTCTGCCGGCACTACCTCGGCTGGATCGGGCAGGGCCGCCCGGCGGGGCGGCCTGCGTGAACGGCACACCCCGGGAGCGCACCGTTGACAAGCGCACGCTGTGGGCGTACGCTGCAAACAAGCAGCGAAACCACGCTCATGAAGCAGCTTATAGCGAAGGTAGGCCCCTTTTTGGAAAGCGCTTACTCCGAGGGCAGCGGCCACTGTCGGGTTGGGCCTGGCTCGCACTGGGTAGGATCACTTAGTGCGTGCTGCTCCCGTCGCAGTGTAGTAGACCCACATCTTAGCCGCCGAAACTGGGTCTTGATGTGCGTCGGACTCTTGTCGACGTCCGTGTTTACTCTTGGAAGCGGCGTTCTCGTGTCGGCCCCTCCTGCTAATGCGACGACCAATGCGACCTCCATGTGTTATGGCGTGTATAACTATTCAGGTTTTGAGACGACGTACTTTAACAATGAAGGGATTGAAGGCGATCTCCTTGCGAATAACAGCGACAGCAACATGCAGGTGTATGATTATCTAATTGATCATGCGGCGATGTGGCTGGGAGATAAGAGTCGGTATGACGACAATGATTTTGGTTATGACTGGAACCAAGTCGGTTACGCAGTTGGCGATCTTGATGGCCAGAAGACGAATAATGTTGAGGTTTACGACGAACTGGCTGGTCCCAATACCAAGACGTATCCTAATGCGACAATAACTTGGTATCCAGATCTTGCGTTAGGTAATCATTACTTCACGGATTCTTACACCGGTGAAAAGGGAGACGGTGGTCGCGGACTATACGAAGGTACATACAGTCTTGACTATAAGAATCTCGGCACCAGTTGGATGGTCGATCCCTCCTATACGCAGCAGGAGTCCAATGACGAGGGCGGGCTACAAGCTGAGTCAGGCTGGTGTCCACAGTTCGGTGAGATGCTTTTCGGTACTAACGGCGACGTTTTCGATATTCAATGGACTGCATCGACAGAGATGTTGATTTACGATAACACCTACAATGGTGACTGGGAAGCCTGGACACCAAGCGCCATAGCGACGAGTAACATAACTAACGATCCACCGTACGGAGTGCTGGTCCTGTCTCAAGATGATGCTTGGGACTCATATGGCGGGGGTCCGTAAGTGTGGTCCGGCAGCGCCGATTACGATGAGAGGGTGCAATGACTGTGCTCATACGGCGGCGAAGTAGGTCGGCTCGTCGAGGCTCCTGGGCATCGCGCCTTGTTCTGGTG
>JBOGGH010000232.1:0-5005 GCA_050743905.1 Acidimicrobiales bacterium | reverse complement strand
ACTGGGAGGTGGCCTCCGACGGCGGGCTCTTCGCCTTCGGCGACGCCCAGTTCTACGGCTCCATGGGCGGCCAGTCGCTCGACCAGCCGGTGGTGGGGATCGCGCCCACCCCCGACGGCCGCGGCTACTGGGAGGTAGCGTCCGACGGGGGCATCTTCTCCTTCGGCGACGCCCAGTTCTACGGGTCCATGGGCGGGAAGCCGCTCAACCGGCCGATCGTGGGCCTGTCCGCCACGCCGGACGGGCTCGGCTACTGGGAGGTGGCCTCCGACGGGGGCATCTTCTCCTTCGGCGACGCCCAGTTCTACGGCTCCGGCGGCTCGCTGGCCCTGGTGGCGCCGGTGGTGGCCATGGCGAGCACCTGAGGCAGGGGACACGACCCGGCCGCGCATGGTCGGGCGGAGGGAGCCGGTCAGGACATCTCGAGGCGCTCCATCGGCTGGCCCGTGACCGCGCCGACGACGTCGAAGTCCTTGTCCACGTGCAGGACGGTGAGGCCGGCCAGCTCTGCCGCAGACGAGACGAGCAGGCCGGGTATCGACGGAGCTCGATGGTGCCCACGGTCGGCGAGCAGGGACAGCACGGCGAGGGCCCGGTCCTCGATCGCCGGCGTGAGGTACTCGACGGGCAGCGAGGAGAGCGGCGGGCGCGCCATCCACGAACGGAGATCCGGTCCCGACCGTGCCGAGTAGCCGACCTCCAGGAGCGTCACCGTCGTGATCCGCACCAACCCGCGGTCGATCCTCGACGCCCAGGTCTGGGCGTCCGGGCTGGCGGCGAGGCGGACGAGCGCGGACTTGTCGATCAGCCAGGACCTCACCGCCACGCCTGGCTCATCACCTCCGGGTCGGCGAGGTCGGCGAACGCCTGCGAGAAGCGGGCGAGCGCGTCGGCGCCGGTGGCGCCGCCAGTCGCCGCCGCGTCCTGAGCCAGCCGGCGGCGCAGGTACTCGCTCCGCGACAGCCCCATGCGCCCGGCTCGGGCGTCGAGCGCGGCTACGACCTCATCCGGTACGTCACGGACCAGCACGTTCGCCATCGGGGCCTCCTTTGCAATCACATGATATCAGTGCGCCCGCCGGAGCCCGCCGGAGCCCGCCGGAGCCCGACGGGGGGTAGGGCGCCCACGGCCGGTCCTGCCGCGGTCACCCCGGCCCGGCCGGGCTCGGCCCGCAGTAGTGTCCGGGCGTGGCGGCCGTGGACGGGGTGGTGCTGGCAGCGGCGATCGTGGCCTGCGTGGCCGCGGTGGTGGCCAGCGCGGCCGCCGTGGTCCTGGTGGGCCAGGTCCGGCGGCTGGAGCGGGCCATCGAGGCCGTCCGGGCCGAGACCGTGCCGCTCGTCCACGAGGCCCGCGAGGTGGTGGACCAGGCGTCCACCGAGATGGCCCGGGTGGAGGCGGTCCTGGAGGACACCGAGGCCGTGACGGCGACGGTGGACTCGGCCTCCCGGCTGGCCCGCCGCGCCTTTGCCAACCCGGTGGTGAAGGTCCTGGCCGTCCGGGCCGGGACGGCCGGCGGGCTGCGCCGGCTGAGCCAGCCGGCGGACGACCGGGCGGGCCGGCGGCGGAACGGGGCGCGGCGGTGATCCGCCGCCCGCTGTGGCTCGGGGTGGGGGTGGTGGTCGGCGTGGGCGGGACGCTCTGGGCCGAGCGTCGGGTGCGCCGGGCCGTGGAGCGGCTGGTGCCCGAGTCCGTGGCCGAGGAGGCCGGCCGCTCGGTGCGTCGCCTGGGCGACCGCGTCCAGGCGGCGGTGGCGGCAGGACGGGAGGCCCGCGACCGGCGCGAGGAGGAGCTGTGGAGCGAGCTCGACCGGCGGCTACCCGACGCGTCGCAGATCCCGGCCAGGTCCCCGGGCCGGCCGCGGCCGGCCGCCCCGGCTCACGCCGCCCGGTCGGGACGTCTCCGCGGGAACGCGTAGCGGCGGACGTCCAGGCCGGCGATGTCGTCGCCCGCGTGCGGCGCCCCTACCGGACCAGGCGATCCGGGACGACGGTGACCGGGACCGGCCGCTCGGCGCCGAAGGGCTCCTCGCCGCGGACCGTGGCCACCTCGGCGTAGGCGCCGTCCGCCAGGTGCAGCACGGTGAGGCTCGGGACCTGGCCGGCGGCCGGCCCGCCCGGGTCGACCAGCCAGTACGCCGCCGCGCCGGGCAGCGCGTACTGCTCCCGCTTGAGCGTGCGGTCGGTGGCCGCCGTCGAGGCCGATCGGATCTCGACCACCAGCAGCGGCGTGCCGGTGAAGGTGCTGTCGAGATGGAACTCGTCCCGGTGCACCACCATGAGGTCGGGGACGAAGGCGGTGACGGCCGACAGCTTCCAGTCGCAGGGGGACAGCACAACCCGGAGGTCGTGGGGACAGGCCGCCTCCAGCAGGCGGTTCAGCGACGACACCGCGACCTGGTGCCGGTTGGACGGCGACGGCGTCACGAGGAGCTGCCCGCCCACCAGCTCCCGACGCAGGTTGTCGTGGGGCGCGTGCTGGAGGTCGTCCCAGGTGAAGGCGCCGGCGGCGGCCGGACCGGGGTCCACGGCGCCCGGGCCGGTCCTGCCGGTGGTGACCACGGCCATGGGCTCAACGGTAGGCGTTCGAAGCACACCCCCACAACGGTCGGCCGTGACGCACGGCTGCGCAGGGGGGCGCGGGGACCCGCCGGTAAGCTCTCCCGGATGGACGCCGACCGGCTGCGCGCCACGTTCACCGGGTTCTTCGCCGCCCGGGCCCACGAGGTGGTGCCGTCGGCCAGCCTGGTGCCCCAGCACCCGCGGGCGCCGCTGTTCACCAACGCCGGGATGAACCAGTTCATCCCCTACTACCTGGGCGAGGAGGTCCCGCCCTACCGCCGGGCCACGTCGGTGCAGAAGTGCGTGCGCATCCGGGGCAAGCACGACGACATCGAGCTGGTGGGCCGGACCACCCGGCACCTCACGTTCTTCGAGATGCTGGGGAACTTCAGCTTCGGCGACTACTTCAAGCCGGACGCCATCCCCTGGGCGTGGGAGCTGCTCACCGCCGATCTGGGACTGGACGGCGACCGCCTGTGGGCCAGCGTCTATACCGACGACGACGAGGCGGCCGAGATCTGGCGCGACGCCGTGGGCCTCCCGGCCGAGCGGATCCAGCGCCTGGGCGAGGACAACTTCTGGGAGATGGGCGAGACCGGCCCGTGCGGGCCCTGCTCGGAGATCTACTACGACCGCGGACCGGCCTTCGGCGAGGAGGGTGGCCCGGCGGGCGGCGGCGAGGAGCGCTACGTCGAGATCTGGAACCTGGTCTTCACCCAGTACGACCGCCAGGCGGACGGCTCCCTCGAGCCGCTGCCGCGGCCCAACATCGACACCGGGGCGGGGCTGGAGCGGGTCCTCACCCTGCTGGAGGACGTGCCCTCGATCTGGGAGACCGGCGTGCTGCGGCCGGTGATCGCCCGGGCCGAGTCGCTCACCGGCCTGGCCTACGGCGAGGACCCCGAGACCGACGTCGCCCTCCGGGTGCTGGCCGACCACGCGCGGAGCACGGGCCTGCTGGTGGCCGACGGCGTCCTGCCGTCCAACGACGGCCGGGGCTACGTCCTGCGCCGCCTGGTCCGCCGGTCGGTGCTCACCGCCCGCCGGCTGGGGGTGGAGGCCCGGGTGACGCCCGAGCTGGCCACAGCGGTGGCCGGGGTGCTGGGGGCCGCCTACCCGGCGCTCGTCCGGGACCTCGACCTCGTCCAGGGCGTGCTGGACCGCGAGGAGGCCGGCTTCGACCGGACGCTCCGCACCGGGCTGCACCTGCTCACCGAGGCCCTGGACGAGGCGAAGGCCGGCGGCGGCGAGCTCGGAGGCGAGGTGGCCTTCCGCCTCCACGACACCCACGGCTTCCCGATCGAGCTCACCGGGGAGCTGGCCGGGGAGGCCGGGGTGGCGGTGGACCGCGCCGGCTACGACGAGCGCATGGCCGCCCAGCGCGAGCGCGCCCGCCAGGCGGCGCGCACGGCGTCCGTGGCCGACGAGGACGCCTACCGCCGCCTGCTGGACGCCGAGGGGCCCACCGCCTTCGTGGGCCGCTCGCCGGACGCCTACGCCGTGCCGGCGCGGGTGGTGGGGGTGCTGGCCGGGGCCGAGCCGGGGACGGCCGAGATGTTCCTCGACCGCACCCCCTTCTACGCCGAGGGCGGCGGCCAGGTGGGGGACACCGGCACCGTGGTCACCGAGACCGGCCGGGCCGAGGTCTACGACACCGTCCCCGCCCTGCCGGGCCTCGCCGCCCACCGCTCCCGGGTGACCGGCGAGATCTTCGCCGGCCAGGACGCCCTGGCGGCCATCGACGGCCCCCGCCGCGAGGCCACCCGCCGGAACCACACCGGCACCCACCTGCTGCACGCCGCCCTCCGCCAGGTCCTCGGCGACCAGGTGCGCCAGCAGGGGTCCCTCGTGGCGCCGGACCGGCTGCGGTTCGACTACAGCCACCACCAGGCGCCGGCGGCCGAGGAGCTGCGGGCCGTGGCCGGGATGGTCAACGCCGACGTGCTCGGCGACGACCGGGTGGAGACCACCGAGACCACCCGCCACGAGGCGGAGGCCATGGGGGCGGTGGCGTTCTTCCAGGACAAGTACGGCGACACGGTCCGCGTGGTGCGCGCCGGGCCGCACTCGCTCGAGTTCTGCGGCGGGACCCACGTGGACGCCCTGGGCATGATCGGCCCGGTGGCCGTGGTGTCCGAGGGGTCGATCGGGTCCAACACCCGCCGGATCGAGGCGGTCACCGGCCTGGCCACCGTGGAGCGCACCCTCCGGCGTGACGCCCTGGTGCAGGAGGCGGCGTTGCTGCTCAAGACCGAGCCCGAGGGCGTGGTGGAGGCGCTCGGGCGGTTGCTCGACCGCCAGCGGGCGACCGAGAAGGAGCTCTCCCGCCTGCGCTCGGCGGCCGCCGAGGCCGACGCCGCCGAGCTGGCGGCCCGGGCCGAGGACGGCACGGTAGTGGCCCGCCGGGACGGGCGGAGCGCCGACGAGCTGCGGGCGCTGGCCCTGGC
>JBOGGH010000231.1:0-5027 GCA_050743905.1 Acidimicrobiales bacterium | reverse complement strand
CACGCCGGCTACGGACGGCCACCGCACCACGGTGGCCACCTCGGCGGCGCCGTCGCGCCGCCCGGCGCTGGTGCTGGCCCTCTTCGACAACGGCGGCACATCGCCGGCCGGGGAGCGGTTCGCGCGGCCGCGCCGCTGGAGGGTGCTGGGCGAGGACCGGGGCCTGCGGAACCGGGACCAGCCGGCGCTCCTCGACGAGGCCGTGTGGCGGGCCGACCGGCCGCCCAGCCAGACCGTCCGCTTCTACGGCGGGTCGCCGATCGACAGTTGCGCGGTCATGGTGGCCCTGTCGCCGTGACCGGCCCAGCGGGACCGCTCCCGCCGTCCCGCGCCGCCCGGCGCGCCCAGGGCACGTGACGCGCCAGCTCGCGGAGGAGCGACGGCACCGGCCGCAGGACGAGCCGGGCCACCGACGGCCGGTGCGGCGCCAGCACCACGTCCCGCCGGCGGTCCAGGCCGCGCACCACCCACCTGGGCCGTCCGGCCCGCCACCCGTGGCGCCGGACCGCCCGGCGCCGGTAGTTGAGGTAGTACCAGTTCGACAGGTCCGTCTCCGACATCGGCGCCAGGCAGGACCAGCCCCACGGCACGCACATCTCCTCCCAGGCGACGGGGTAGGCGGCGGCCTTGATCGCCGCCACGTCGGCCTCGTCCAACGGGCGGCAGAGGAGCGGCTTGCCGGCCTGCACCTCGCGGCCCACCTGGCGGCCCGAGCGGACCACCGCCGGCCACGGCACCGGGACCTCCGTGGGCCACGGGCTGACCACCACCTCGAGGCCCTTGGCGGCGGCGAGCACCGCCGTCGCCTCCTCGGACCGCAGGAACCGCATGCCGTGCTCCTCCCAGCGCCGGAGGTCCACCATGCCGGTGTCGGTCATCCCGTAGGCGGGGAGCGTGGCGTCCCCGCTCCGCGGGTCCACCGTCAGGTCGCCCATCAGCGTGCGGTCGCTGGACAGCGCCCGGGTGTGCACGTTCACGCAGGCGGGATGGCGGTGGTAGAGCTCGGCCAGCTTGGCGCGCGCGTCGTGGTCCCACCACATGCACTGCATGTCCCCCTGGAGCAGGTGGACGTACCGGAAGCCCTCGCCGGCGGCCAGCTCGAAGGCCAGCCGGTAGGCGGCGTACAGCGCGCCCACCTTCTCGTTCTCCTGCTCGTTGGTGCCGCGCAGCACGAGCCTGGTCTGCGGCTCCCGCGCCGCCCGCTCCTCCAGGGCGCGCCTGAGCCCGGGCTGGGGGCTGCCGTTGTCGATCACCAGCAGGGCGCTCGTGGGACACACCTCCCTGAACGACCGGACGGTGTTGAGGAAGAGCGTGGGGAGCCCGTGGCCCACCACCACGTGCAAGATCGAGCCCTCGTCCATGGGGCCCGGCGGGCTCGGCTCCGTCACGGGCCAGTGACAGTACCGCAGGGCCGGCCGGCCCCGGGTCCCCGGTGACCGGCATCGTGGGCGGCGCCCCTCAGGGGGTGGAGGGGAGCAGCGGGCCGGCGTCGGCGTAGCCCTGGCGCACGCCCGTCCCGGCCCGCGTCACGAGCTGGTCCGGGTCGTAGAGCATCCAGTAGGCGTTTCGGGCGTGCTTGCGCGACCGGTCGCGGCAGACCTCGGCCAGGCGGACCGGGTCGTCCTCCTCGTCCTCGTGGACGAACACCTCCAGGATGGGCGTGCTGGTCATGAGCTGCGCCTGCATGATCCCGGTGGAGGCCTCGTGGGCGCAGGTCTTGTCGATCGGGGCCTTGCCCGGCATGCCCAGGGCGACCACGATGCGGCAGCTCTCCTGCTCGATCAGGCGCTTGGCCGCCACGGCCAGGTCCTTGAACCCCGGGACCGTCCAGCGGACCAGCTCGAAGCGCTTCTCGTAGCCGGGGCACTGCTCGAGCTCGTCCACGGCCTCGGCCCCCATGTCGTACCGGGCGAACGTCGTGTCGACCACCCCGATGCGGTGCATGACCGGCTCCTCCTGGCGCCTGCGGCGGCGCCACCCTCGTGGCCGCCGACCACCACATTCTCGCACGCCAGGGGGGTGGCACGGCTACCGAGCCCGGGGGGCGCGGTGGACCCGGGGCGCCCGCTGGTCGAGAATCGACGGTCATGGACGTGCACGGAGACGGCGAGCAGGGTACCGGGAGGCACGACGCGTGGGTGGCGCGCGACGCCGACGTGGTGTGGCACGGCTTCACCCAGATGGCGTCCTACGGCGAGAACGCCCCCGTGGTGGTGGCCCGGGCCGAGGGGCGCGAGCTGGTGGGCGTGGACGGGCGCCGGTACCTGGACGCCATCTCCTCCCTGTGGGTCAACACCCTGGGCCACCGGGTGCCCGAGCTGGACCAGGCGGTCGTGGACCAGCTCGGCCGGGTGGCCCACTCCACGATGCTCGGCAACGGGAGCACCGTGGTGGTGGAGCTGGCGGAGGCGCTACGCGAGGCGGTGCCCGTGGACGGGGCCCACGTGCTGTTCGCCGCCGACGGCGCGGTGGCGGTGGAGCAGGCCCTGAAGATCGCCTTCCAGTACTGGGTGAACCGCGGGGAGCCGGGCCACGACCGGTTCCTGGCCCTGGGCGACGCCTACCACGGCGACACGGTGGGCGCGCTCTCCGTCGGCGACGGCGGCTTCGCCACCGCCCTCTTCGACCCCCTCCGCTTCCCGGTGCTCCGGACCCCCGGCTACGCCGAGCCGGGCTGGTCGGCCAAGGCCTGCGCCGCGGTGGAGGCCCACGCCGGGGAGCTGGCGGCGGTGGTGATCGAGCCGCTCGTCCAGGGAGCGTCCGGCATGCTCTGCGCCGAGCCGGCCGACGTGGCGGCGCTCGGGGAGGCCTGCCGGCGGGCCGGGGTCCTGCTCGTCTGCGACGAGGTGGCCACCGGGTTCGGCCGGACCGGCACGCTGTTCGCCTCGGAGGCCTGCGGGCTCCGCCCGGACCTGCTCTGCCTGGGCAAGGGCCTGACCGGCGGGTACCTGCCCATGTCGGCCACCGTGGCCTCGGACCGCGTCCACCGCGCCTTCCTCGGCGAGGACCTCGGGCCCGAGACCTTCTACCACGGCCACTCCTACGGCGGGAACGCCCTGGCGGCGGCGGTGGCCCTGCGGCACCTCCGCCTCATCGGGGAGCTCGGGGTGCTGGACAACGTGGCGGCGCGCTCGGCCCAGGTGGCGGCGCTGCTGGCGGAGAAGGTGGCGCCGCACCCCGCCGTGGGCGAGATCCGCCAGCGGGGCCTCATGGTGGGGGTGGAGCTGGCGCCGCCGGCGCCCGGCCTGCGCTGGGGCCGCCGGGTCTCGGCCGGGGCGGTGGCCCGGGGCGTGCTCCTGCGCCCGCTCGGCGACGTGGTGGTGGTCATGCCCCCGCTCACCGTCACCGCCGGCGAGATCTACCGCATTGTGGACGCGCTGGAGCAGGCCCTCGGCGACCTGGAGGGCGACCTGGCGGCGGCCGACCGTGGGGCGGCGGGAGGGGGCGCCCCGTGAGCGGCGGGAGGGGGCGACCCAGCAGCGGCGGATGGGAGGCCGCGGTGGACCGGCGCCTGGCCGGCGTGGCGGACGGCGGCCGGTGGCGGTGGCCACGGACCTTCGACGCGGCCGGCCCGGCGGGCACGCTGCCCGAGGAGGGCCGGGACGTGGTGGCCTTCGCCTCCAACGACTACCTCGGCCTCGGCACCCACCCGGCCGTGGTGGGCGCCGCCCACCGGGCGCTCGACCGGTGGGGCGCCGGCTCGGGCGCCTCGCGGCTCATCACCGGCTCGCGCCCGGTCCACCGGGAGCTCGAGGAGGCGGTGGCCCGGTGGAAGGGCACCGAGGCCGCCGTCACCTTCCCCACCGGGTTCGCCGCCAACCTCGGCGTGCTGGCCGTCCTCGGCACGGCCGGGACCCGGCTCCTCTCCGACGAGCTGAACCACGCCTCGATCGTGGACGGCTGCCGCCTCGCCCGCGCCGACGTGTCCGTCTACCGGCACGCGGACCCCGAGCATCTCGACGCGCTGCTCGCCGGCTCGGGCGCCCCGGCGGTGGTGGTCACCGACACCGTCTTCTCCATGGACGGGGACGTGGCCCCGCTGGAGGCCCTGGCCGAAGCCTGCCGCCGCCACGGGGCGCTCCTGGTGGTGGACGAGGCCCACGCCGTGCTCGGCCCCCACCCGGGACCCGAGGTGACCGACGGCCTCCCGGTGGTCCGGGTGGGCACCATGTCCAAGACGCTGGGGTCCCTGGGTGGCTTCGCGGCGGGGCCGCGCCCGGTCGTGGAGCTGCTCGTGAACGCGGCGCGGCCGTACATCTTCACCACGGCGCCCACCCCGGCGGACGCCGCCGCCGCCCTGGCGGCCATCGGCGTGCTGGAGGGGCCGGAGGGCGCGGCGCTCCGGGCCCGCCTGGCCGGCCTCGTGGACCGGGTGGCCCCCGGCCACCGCACCCCGATCGTGCCGGTGGTGCTGGGGAGCGAGCGCCGGGCCCTCCAGGCCTCGGCGATGCTGCTCGAACAGGGCATCTGGGTGCCGGCCATCCGCCCGCCCACCGTGCCCGAGGGCACGAGCCGGCTCCGGGTGACGCTCTCCGCCGCCCACACGGACGAGCAGGTCGACCGCCTGGTGGGCACGCTGGCGCTGCTGGCCGATCCGGCGCCGGCGGCCGCGGGGACGGCCGCCGGGGTGACGGCGGCGCCGGGGGGGAAGGGCCGCGGCAGCGGTGCCGGCTGAGCCCGCCCCCCGGCCCGACCGGCTGGTGATGGTGGTGGGCACCGGCACCGGGGTGGGGAAGACGTGGGTCTCGGCGCGCCTCCTCGAGCGGCTCCGGGCCGCCGGGCACCCGGTGGCCGCCCGCAAGCCGGCGCAGTCCTTCCACCCGCAGGACCACCCGGAGGGCACGGACGCCGCCGTCCTGGGCCGGGCCACCGGCGAGCCGGCCGGGGAGGTCTGCCCGCCGGCGCGGTGGTACCCGGTGGCCATGGCCCCGCCGATGGCGGCCGTCCGCCTGGGGAGGCCCCAGCTGTTCTGGGACGATCTGGTGGCGGGGGTGACCTGGCCGTCGGGCGTGGGGGTGGGTGTGGTC
>JBOGGH010000230.1:0-5029 GCA_050743905.1 Acidimicrobiales bacterium | reverse complement strand
GACGAGGGCCGCACCGGCCCCGGCCAGCACGAGGGGGAGGACGGCGTCCCGTTGAGCCGTCACGACGGCCACTGTGGGCGACGCCCCGGCACGGGCGAAGCCGTCGTCCAGCAGCCGGCGGCTGGAGGTGCCCTCCGGGGTGGCCACCAGCGGCACACCCTCCAGCCCGCCCAGCGCGCTCCCCCTGCCCGGATCGGGCGTGCCGGGTGGGTGGACGGCCAGCAGGAGCTGCTCGCCCACACGGTGGGCGTCCACGTCGCCGGGCAGGTCGTGGGTGGAGGCGATCGCCAGCTCGCAGCGGCCGCCGCGGAGCAGGTGGAGCAGGTCCGCCGTGTGCTCGGGCGCCGCCAGCTCGATGCGGACCCCGGGATGGGCTCGACGGAACCGTCCGATCATGCCGGCCATCGGATCGGCGGCCAGCGTGGGCAGGCAGGCCAGGTGCAGCGAGCCGGCCTCCAGCCCGAGCACGGCGGCCACCGCCGCCCGCCCGGTCTCCACGTCGCGGATCGACTGGCGGACCGGGTCGAGCAGGGCCGTCCCGGCGGCGGTGAGGGTCACGCGCCGTCCGAGCCGATCGAAGAGCGCGGTGCCCAGCTCCGTCTCGAGCTCCTTCACGGCCAGCGAGAGCGCCGGCTGCGAGATGCCCAGGGCCCTGGCGGCGGCGGTGAAGCTGCCGCGGTCGGCCACGGCCACGAAGTACTCGAGGCGCCGGCCGCCCAGCCTGGAGGTCGTCATTTGCATATCTTATGGGTTGCTGGCAAAGTATCTATTGGACGTCTACCACGGGAGTGCGGTAGATCAGGGAAATGGCCGACGACCAGCCCCTCCCCGGTGGCGGCCCCGGCGACGCCCCGGGTGGCGGCCGCAGGGGACGGGTCGGGCGCACGGTGGCCGCCTGGCGGCGCCGGTGGCAGGAGCGGGCCGGCGGCCCGTCCGAGCGGGTCAGGATCCCCCCGCCCCTGGTCCGCCGGCGGATCCCCTCGGGGCGGGGGGCCACCGAGCAGCCGAACGTCACCGGCGACGGCGATGCCGCGCTCACGCCGACGTTCTGGCTGCTGCTGGCGGCCACCGGCGTGGCGACGGGGCTCATCGGCGACTTCCTCATGCTCATCCTCTTCAACGTGGAGCACCTGGCGTTCGGCTACCACGCCGGGAGCTTCATGGCGGCGGTGGAGCAGGCGTCGGACCTCCGCCGCGTGGTGGTGCTGTTGGTGGCCGGGATCGTGGGCGGCGTGGGGTGGTACCTGGTGCGCCACTACCTCCGGGACGAGAAGGCCGAGATCGACGACGCCGTCTGGAGCGGGGACGGCCAGCTCTCCCTGCGGCGCGGGATGCTCACCTCGGTCATCTCGGAGGTGGTGATCGGGATGGGCGCCTCCATCGGCCGCGAGGCGGCGCCCAAGCTGATGGGCGGGGTCTCGGGCAGCGTGCTGGGCACCTGGGCCCGGCTCACCCCGGGCCAGCGGAAGCTGCTGGTGGCCTGCGGGGGCGGCGCCGGCCTGGCCGCGGTCTACAACGTCCCGTTCGGCGGCGCCCTGTTCACCGCCGAGATCCTGTGCGGGTCCCTGGCCCTCCCGGTGGTGCTGCCCGCCCTGGCCTGCTCCTGGATCGCCACGGTCACCGCCTGGCTCTACCTCCCGCACCACGCCACCTACACGGACGTCCCGGACTACCGGTTCAGCGCCTCGGTCCTGGTCTGGGCGCTGCTGGCCGGGCCGGTGATCGGGGGGATCTCCTCGGGCTACATCCGGCTCATCGGCTGGGTCTCGCACCACCGCCTGACCGGCCGGCGGATCATGGCCTCGCTGCCGATCGCCCTGACCGTCCTCGGGCTCGTGGGGATCGCCTACCCGCAGCTCTTCGGCAACGGCAAGGACATGGTGCACGCCGCATTCCTCGGCCAGTTCGGGACCACGCTGCTGCTGGCCCTCTTCGTGCTGAAGCCGCTCGTGACCGCCATGTGCCTGGGGGCCGGCGGGTCCGGCGGGCTCTTCACGCCCACGATGAGCACCGGTGCCATGCTCGGCGGCTTCCTGGGCGTCCTGTGGACGATGGCGTGGCCGGGCGAGCCGAGCGGCGCCTTCGCCATGGTGGGCGCCGTGGCGATGATCGGCGCGTCCATGCAGGCGCCGCTCAGCGCGCTCGTGCTGGTGCTGGAGCTGACGCACTCGGGGTTCGCGCTGGCCGTGCCCATGATGGCGGCCACCGTGACGGCCACGGTGGTGGCGCGCCAGATCGACGGGTACTCCATCTACTCGGCCCGCCTGTCGGCGGCGTAGGTCGCCGGCCCGCCGGCTAGCCCCCCGGTCCCACCCGGGCCCGTCTCGGCCGCCCGGTCCCAGCCGGGCGGACTGCCCGCTGGTAGCGTCCCTGGCCTTGATCAAGTACCTCGGGTCGAAGCGCCGGCTCGTCCCGGTGCTCGGCGTCGTGACGGCTGCCATCGGGGGCTCCACCGCCCTCGACCTGTTCACCGGCACCACGCGGGTGGCCCAGGCCATGAAGCGCCAGGGCCTCCACGTCACCGCCGTCGACGTGGCGCGCTACTCGGAGGTCTTCGCCCGCACCTACGTGGAGACGGACGCCGCCGCCCTGGACCAGGACGCCCTGGCCGGCGCCCTGGCCGAGCTCAACCGGCTCCCCGGCCGCGCCGGGTACGTGACCGAGACGTTCTGCGTCCGCTCCCGGTTCTTCCAGCCGTTCAACGGCGCCCGCATCGACGCCGTCCGAGAAGCCATCGAGGAGCGGTACGCCGGTACGGCGCTCCATCCGGTCCTCCTGACCAGCCTGATCGAGGCGGCCGACCGGGTGGACTCCACCACCGGCGTGCAGATGGCCTACGTGAAGCGGTGGGCGCCCCGCTCCTACCGGTGGCTGGAGCTGCGGCCGCCGGCGCTGCTCGCCGGGAGCGGGCGCGCCGTGCGCGGCGACGCCTGCCGCCTGGCCGGGACGCTCGGCGAGTTCGACGTCGCCTACCTCGACCCTCCATACAACCAGCACCGCTACTACACGAACTACCACATCTGGGAGACCCTGGTGGCCTGGGACGACCCGCCCCACTACGGCGTGGCCTGCAAGCGGACCGACGCCCGCGAGGCCACCACCAAGAGCGTGTTCAACTCCCGGCCCCGGATGCCGGCGGCGCTGCGCGAGGTGGTGCGCTCCGTGCGCTGCCGGGTGCTCCTGCTCTCGTACAACGACGAGGCCTGGATCGGCCGGGAGGCGCTGGAGGAGATGTGCGCCCACCACGAGCAGGTGCGCACCTTCGCCTTCGACTCCAAGCGGTACGTCGGCGCGCAGATCGGCATCTACGACCCCGGCGGGCGCAAGGTGGGGTCGGTGTCGCGGCTGCGCAACCTCGAGTACCTCGTGGTGGCCGGCCCGGACGAGGACGTCCGGCGCGTGGCCGCGGTGCTCGAGTCCGCCGTGGCCACCGCTGCCGCCACCGGCCCCGCGGCCGTGCCCGCCGCCCCTGTCGTGCCCGCGGCCGGCGACCCGGCGCCGGCGCTGGCGGCTCAGCAGTAGGGGTGGGCCAGGGTGAGGAGGAAGTCGCCCTCCTCGGCGCCCCACTGGCCGTCCACCACGAAGTCCACCGACGCCAGTTCGGCGGCCACGCCCTCGGGGGTGAACTTGGCGCTGATCTCGGTGAGCAGGTCCTCGCCGGGCTCGAACGCCACCGCCATCCCGAGATCGGCGATCGCCACGTCCTGGGCCACGGTGGAGCGGAGGCGCATCTCGATCCAGCGCTCCTCCGCGTTCCACAGCGCCACGTGCTCGAAGCGGTCCGGGAGGAACGTCGCGCCGAGCTGCTGGTTGAGCACCCGCAGCACGTTCCGGTTGAAGTCGGCCGTCACCCCGCCCGGGTCGTCGTAGGCGGCCACGATGCGGCCGGGGTCCTTCACCAGATCCGTCCCGACCAGCAGGTGGTCGCCGGCTCCCATGGTGCAGTTGAGGTCGAAGAGGAACCGGCGCCGCTGCTCCGGCGTGAGGTTGCCGATGGTGCCGCCGAGGAACGCCACCAGCCGCCGCCCGCCGGTGGGGATGCGGTCGAGGTGGCGGTGGAAGTCGCCCACCACGGCGTGCACCTCGAGGCCCTCGTACTCGCCGAGCAGGCTCCCGGCGGCGGCGCGGAGGAACTCGTCGCTCACGTCGAAGGGGAGGTACCGGCTGAGCGGGCCGTGGGCGGCCATGGCGTCCAGGAGGAGCCGGGTCTTGTCGCAGGCCCCGGCGCCGAGCTCCACCAGGGTGTCCGCGGTGGCCAGCGCGGCCACGGCCGGGGCGTGCCGGCGCAGCAGCTCCCGCTCGGCCCGGGTGGGGTAGTACTCGGGCAGCCGGGTGATCTCCTCGAAGAGGCGACTCCCCTCCTCGTCGTAGAACCAGACCGGCGGGATGCTCTTGGGCGAGGCCGCCATGCCGGCGCGCACGTCCTCTTCCAGCGCCGCCCGGAGGTCGGCCGGCCGGAGGTGGACGTCCACGGAGAGCGCCGAGCCCGGCGGCACCGCCCTACAGGTCCCTCGCCAGCCGCAGGCCGCTGAACGCCCAGCGCGCGCCGGCGGGGAAGAAGTTGCGGTAGGTGGGCCGCACGTGGCCCGGCGGCGTGGCGCAGGACCCGCCGCGCAGCACGTACTGGTTGACCATGAACTTGCCGTTGTACTCGCCCACCGCGCCGGCGGCGGGCCGGAAGCCCGGGTAGGGCGCGTAGGCGCTGGCCGTCCACTCCCACACGTCGCCGAAGAACCGGGCCTCGTCCGGCACCGTCCCGGGCGGCGCCGGGTGCGGCACCGGGCGGCCGAGCAGGTTCCCGGCCACCGGCCGCTCCGCCGCCACCGCCTCCCACTCCACCTCGGTGGGGAGCCGGCACCCGGCCCACCGGGCGAAGGCGTCGGCCTCGTAGTAGCTCACGTGGCAGACCGGCTCGCCGGGCTGGAGCGGCCGTTCGCCGGCGAGGGTGAAGACGCGCCATCCGTCCACCGTGGGCGCAGGCGCCGGCGCCGGCGCGGGCGCCGCGCTGGCCGCGGGCTGCCGCCAGTAG
>JBOGGH010000229.1:0-5037 GCA_050743905.1 Acidimicrobiales bacterium | reverse complement strand
AGGTCGGGATGTAGGCGTAGTCGCCGGTCACGGCCAGGCGTACCTCGGTGGCCGCCTCCAGGTGCGGCCACACCGGGTTGGGGTGGGCCAGGTGCATGAGCAGCTCGTCGCCGGCGGCGGTGAAGTGCAGCGGGAGCACCAGCGGGGCCTGGGTGGGGTCGAGGTTGTTGACCGCCAGCACCCCGAACCGGTCGGTGGAAGCCAACCACGCCTTCCACTCGGCGTCGTCGAGCGCGCCGTCCCAGGGGTGAATGAGCATGTCAGTCTCCTTCGTCGGGTGTCGTGCCAACGGCGATCAGCCGGCGGGCAGCTCGAACCTGGGGCCCAAGTCGCCTCAGGTGGTCCTCCAGGTCGTCGGCGGCGGCGTGCAGTGCCTCGTCGGTCATGGGTTCGAGTGCGTCGAGGATGAACAGCACCGCCGTGGTGCCTTCGCCGAGCTGGGTTCGGCGAGCCTGGCGCCAGTTCCAGCGCCGGCAGGTCACACCGGCGTCGTCGCACCACACCACCTCGCCGGGCTCGGGGTGCTCGATCACGGCGACGCCGTCGGCCGTCGTGTCGAAGGTCTCCTCACCGCTGGCGCGGAACAAGTGGGGCGCGCCGAAGTAGCGGGTCTGGTCCTCCCCACCGAGCGGCAGCTGGTGCAGCACCGAGACCGCGTTGTAGAGGTCAGTGAGCCGGTTCACGCGGGGCAACCCGGATGTCGCACGGCGCAAGAGCGCCTCCAGGCTGTTGCGGGTTCGCTGCGGCTTGGCGCCGAACGCCCGGTATGCCTCCCGCCACGAAGCGACGTGTGGGAGCTCTTCCACCGGCCGGTCGTGGAGCGCCTCGCGAGCGGCATCCTCCGCGGTCCTGAGGAGCGCGTCGTTCGCCTTATCGCTCGGGCCCGAGACCATCCCGTCGACTGCCAGCAGCAGCGCCCGGTAGTCGGGCCGCAGTTCGAACACCGCGGCGTCGACATGAGCGCCGGCGAGGAACCCCCGGAGTGTTGCGAGTTCAGGCATCAACCCTGCGATCGGGATCGCGACCCCACAGGCTCGAAGACGGTGAGGGAGAACCGCGCCGGCCGCTTCTTGGGGTTGGCGTACGAGTGCGCCAAGTCGCCGGGGAACGCGATCGCGTCACCAGCGCCGAGGGTCACCGACTGGTCTTCTACCTCTACCGTGATCATGCCCTGGTGGACCTGCAGCAGTTCCTTGGTGCCCGCCGTGTGAGGTTCGCTTTCGTGCTGATCTCCCGGGCCCAGCGTCCAGTCCCAAAGTTCGACCACATCGGGCGGCTCGGTGCCGGCCACCAACACCCCGCGACCACCAGCCTCACTGCTCCACAGTGCGGCACCGTCACCATGGCGAGTGACCTTCACGGGCTTGGGTCGCGCTGGTTCGACCAACGCCGGCAGTCCTACGCCGAGCGCGTCGCTGATCCTCAGCAGGGTCCCGACGCTGGGGTTCGCTGCCCCCTGCTCTACTTTGACCAGCATCCGGCGGCTCAGCCCGGCCACCTCCGCCAGCTGATCGAGCGTCCAGCGGCGAGCCTGCCGCTCCTGCCTGACCCGGGCGCCGATCGCCGAGGCCAGTTCCTCGGTGTGCTGATCCATGCGTGTATCATAGTGCACTCGTAAGTGCACTAGCTACGAGTGGCTCGACGTGACGAAGTGCCCCCTGTCAGCGGATACGAACAGCGGCCCCAGCTTCGCCGGCCCGAGAATCGGGCTTGGGCGCAGGCAGCCATAGCTGGTGCCATAGGTGGTACCATATATCTATGAACAAGACCACCGTCTACCTGCCCGAAGACCTGAAGCAGTCCCTTCGACGGTTGGCCGCTGCTTCCGGAAGATCGGAGGCCGACCTGATCCGGGAGGCGATTGCAGCTCAGGTCCTGGCATGTGGACAGCCCAGGCCGCGAGGCCGGCTCTTCGAGAGCGGGGAGTCCTCACTCGCCGAGCATGCAGACGAGGCGCTGGCGGGCTTTGGAGACCGCTGAGCGTGCTCGTCTGCGACACCAGCGGACTTCTCGCCTACTTCGACGCGAGCGATCGGCACTGTGCCCAGGTGAGCGCAGTTGTCGATGTCGACCCCGGTCCATTTGTCGTTTCACCATACGTCGTCGCTGAGCTTGACTACCTGCTGGCTACGCGGCGGGGAGTGGAGGCCGAGCTGACCGTCCTGGCCGAGCTGACAGGGGGTGCTTGGGAGCTCGCGCGCATTGACACAGCGGACCTTCGTGAGATCTGCGAGGTGGTGGGCCGGTACCGCGATCAGGACATCGGCGTCGCTGACGCTTCGCTGGTCGTCCTTGCTCATCGTTATCGGACGGATCGGCTGCTCACCTTGGACTACCGCCACTTCCGTGTGATTCGCACGAGAGGTGGGGCGGCATTCACGGTGTTGCCCGACGCATTGTGAATCTCTCATCCAAGCTGGAGCGGTAATGCGTGTTCCGCAGCTGGGTGCATCGGCCCGGACCGTCGCGGGCCGGGGCCCTACACCACGTCGGTAGACTCAACTACGCTGATTATTCCTTGACAGCGGCGTGCACGGAGGTGCGCGCAGAGGAGGCGGTTCGGTGGCCCAGACCTTGCCACCAGCAAGTGGCTTTTCGTCGAGCCTGACTGACCGGGTGACTCTCAGGGAGCTACACGAACACTCCCCGAAGGCCTAAAAGACCACGTCCCGGCAACCCTCGATGCTGGATCAATCAGCGTCGCCGTTGCGAACACCGTCCTCCGGGTGGAGACGGGGATCGTTAGTGGTGCTGCCGCCGAATCACACCAGTGGCGGCGCCAAGCCCGCCTTCGCTCCCTACGGCAATCAGTCATGCTTCAGCCATGAGCCGAACCTGATGAGGTTGTTGTCGAGATCCACGTGCACGGCCTCGCGCATCCCGTAGCGAGTGTCGTAAGGATCACTGGTACCCGGCACGCCCGTCGCGCTCCACCGACGTTCGAGCGCATCGCAGTCCCCGACCAAGAGGTCGGCCGCCGCCGCCGTCCGAGCCGGGTCGTGGTCCACCTTCACGAACAGGTGGATCTCTGCTTCGCCGAGGCGAACCCAACCCCAGTCCGCCCCCTCCTCGTAGGCTATGACCTCGAAGCCCAGCTGTCCGTAGTGAGCGAGTGCCGCCCGCATGTCGGTCACCGGGAAGCATGGTGAGAAGGAGACGGCGCGCTCCTCGAGTCGGCCGGGAGATTGATCGCTCATCAGAGAAAGTCTCCCACGCCTACGGCGCGGGAGCGGCCGACCGGCCGTGAGGAGGATCGGTCGCCCGCTCCTCCACAGCATCTTCTCGTCGGCCTTCGGAAGCCACAATGAAGGGGGCGGTCCGCACCTTCTACTCGCTGGTCACGACGCGGACTAGGGCCAGTGGCCGGAATAGGATCGACTGATGCTGATCTACTCGATGAGCGTCTCTGTAGACGGCTACATCGCAGACCGCGAGGGCGCTTTTGGGTGGAGTGCACCGAGTGATGCGCTCTTTGCCTTCCACCTCGAGCGAGTGCGTGAGCTCGGCGCTCACCTCTGCGGCCGCAGGCTCTACGAGACGATGCTGGTCTGGGAGACCGATCCGTCGCTGCGCGGCAGCGAGCTCGGGGCTCAGTTCGCCGACGTCTGGTCCGCACTGCCGAAAGTGGTATTCAGTCGCACGCTCGACACCGTCCAAGGCAATGCCCGGCTCGCTCGCGCATCGGTGGCCGAGGAGGTCGCCACGGCGCTCCGGACGACCGACAAGGACGTCGAGATCGGCGGCGCCGGTCTGGCCGCAACAGCGATCGAGCTCGGCCTGATCGACGAGTTGCGGATCTTCCGCATTCCGATCGTGGTCGGGGGCGGCACGCCGCACCTGCCACCCGTCACCGAGGACATCCCCCTCGACTTGATCGAAACCAGAGCGTTTGACTCACGCGCCGTCTACGAGCGCTACCAGCGCGTCCGGGCTGCCTCCGATTGACGACTGTCGCCAACGCCTACACGGAACCTCGCGGCGACATCGGTTTGAAAGATGGATCGGCACAGAGAAATCGCAAATAGGTTTGTCGAATTTTAGTGGAGGTGGTGCCTCCGGATACGAACCGCGGTACCAGCCTACGCGGCCACGATATTCGGCTGGGAGCCCGTAAGCCGATGGCATCGTGCTGCCGAGATGAGGTGGTCGCGGCCTTGATAGAGCTGTCTGACCGAGCCGACGAGCCCGTCTTTACTCTTCATCAGGTGTACGCCCACATGGTCGTACACGGGACCGTCTACGCCAAGCGGACGGTCTTCAAGACGATGCAGCGAATGAAGAGAGAACCGATTCGGCCCCCCTTCGTCCGGCTGGAGCGGGTGGGGCGCGAAGGATTCCGGCTGGCTCGGCGCCGACGGAACTCGACTAGCGTTGATTCAGTAACTACTGTATAGTCAAGTCGTGGCTGTACTAGTGGAGGTTGATCTGGCGACGCTCAGCCGTGTTGGGACGGCGCTGGCCGATCCCACCCGCCGCCGGGTGCTTGTCCAACTGATCGACGGCCCCGGCTACCCAGCCGAGATGGCCGACGAGTTCGGCACCACCCGCGCCAATCTTTCCAATCACCTGTCGTGCCTGCGGGAGTGCGGGCTCGTGACGGCGACGGCCGAAGGACGACGGATTCGCTACGAGCTCGCCGACCAGCGCCTGGCCGACGCCCTGCGCATCCTCGCAGGACTGGATCTGCCGGGCAGCTGCTCATGATTTCCGCCATCACCCTCGGAGGTTGACCCGATGTCTCGTGTCCAGCTATCGATCAATGTCAACGACCTCGACGCTGCGGTAGCCTTCTACACCCGAGTGCTCGGTATCGAGCCGGCCAAGCTGCGGCCGGGTTACGCCAACTTCACCGTGGACGACCCGCCGCTCAAACTCGTACTCAACTCGCCCGGAAACGGGCCGGGGGGCACCATCAACCACCTCGGCGTCGAGGTCGGGTCGACCGAGGAGGTCGATCAGGCCGACAAGCGATTGATTGCAGCCGGGATCACCACCACCCCTGAACCCGGCGCCACCTGCTGCTACGCCCGCCAGGGC
>JBOGGH010000228.1:0-5074 GCA_050743905.1 Acidimicrobiales bacterium | reverse complement strand
GCCCGGCACTACGTCGCCGAGCCCTCCATCTTCGCCCTGCACGGCGTCACGGGCGCCATGGCGGTGGACCTGCTCGCTCCCCACCTGGGGCCGGACGCCGGCGTGGCGGCGCTGGCCCAACTGCGTGCCGACCACGTCGCCCTGTACGGCCACGACCCGGCGGCACCGGCAGCCGGGGACGCCGGATGGGACCCGGCCTGGGAGGCCGGTGCGCCGCCGG
Organism: Acidimicrobiales bacterium; assembly: GCA_050743905.1. Classification (GTDB taxonomy): domain Bacteria; phylum Actinomycetota; class Acidimicrobiia; order Acidimicrobiales; family RAAP-2; genus JBOGGH01. Next base: position 4,854 of record JBOGGH010000228.1, on the reverse strand, counting down.
CGGCAGCGGCAGCGGCAAGCCACGACGCCCACCAGGTGAAGCTCGTGGAGGCATGCCGGCGCGGCTGGGAGGCGTCGGCCAACACGGCGTTCGCCGAGGCCGCCCGGACCGTGACGGCACGGTCCAGGACGCGGTCGCGGCGGCGGGAGGCGGCCGGCGCGGCCGCCCACTGACCCCGCGCCCTGTCAGCCCCGCGCCGCGGTGCAGCCGGCGGTCCCGGCCCCGGTGCAGTGGGGCTCGGCCAGGTCCAGCCCGGCCGGGAGCCCCTCGCCGCGGAAGAGGCCGTTGGCCGGCGAGGTCCGCGAGAGGGCGTCGGCGGCCAGGACCACGGCGGCGGCGGTGTAGGTGGTGCGCTCCGACCCGGGGAAGGAGACCCGCTCGGGGTAGACCATGCCCGTCCAGTACGAGCCGTCGGCCAGCCGCAGCCCCTGGGCCGCCTCAAAGAGCTCCAGCGCGGGGCCGTCCATCCCGAGGGCGTCCAGGGCCATCACGCACTCGGCGGTCTCGGCGGCGGTGACCCAGTCGTTGGTGGACACGCACCGGACGCCGAGCCCGGTCATCACGAACGCGTCCCAGTGCGCGTCCATCCGGGCCCGGGCGGGCTCGCCCTCCAGCGCGCCGGAGAGCATGGGGTAGTACCAGTCCATGGCGAACTCGTGCTTGGGGGCGAACGCCGAGGGGTGGTGGGCCACCGCGTGGCCCAGCCGGCCGGCGGCCAGCTCCCAGTCCGGCCGGTCCTTGGCCAGGCGCTCGGCCACCGCCACGCCGCAGCGGAGGCTGTGGTACACGGAGGACGACCCGGTGAGCAGCGCGTAGCCCTCGGGCCGGCCGGCCGGGTCGAGCGACCACCGGACCGAGCCGTCCGGGCACTGCCACCGCAGCACGAAGTCGATGGCCCGCTCCATCGTGGGCCACATCCGGCGGAGCAGGTGGTCCTCGCCGCTCACCAGGTGGTGGTGCCAGAGGCCGGCGGCCAGGTAGGCGCAGACGTTGGTGTCCAGCCGGGGGTCCTTCACGCCCTCGGCCAGGTAGTAGTTGAACCAGCTCCCGTCGGCGAGCTGCTGCTCGGCGAGCCACTGGTAGGCCAGGTCCACCTCGGCGTGAAGGCCGCACACCGAGAGGGCCATGGCCGCCTCCACGTGGTTCCACGGGTCGCAGTGGCCCCCGGGGAACCAGGGGATCATGCCGTCCGGGCGCTGGACCTCGGCGATGGCGTGGGCCGTGGCCATCACGTCCGAAGCGCTGAGGATGCCGGGGACCTCGGGGACGGCGACGGAGATCTCGGGCTCCACGCTCACGCCGCCACCCCGCCGCTCGGCGCGCCCACCGGCTCGGCGCGCCCCGCCGGCGCGCCCCGCTCGTGGCCCGGCCGGCGGCGGGAGGCCCCCGCCGGGGCGGCCACCGGACCCGGCTTGCGCAGGTACACCACCAGGCTCTTGCCGATGATCGGGCTCAGCACGCGGTCGGCCACACGGGTGGTTCGGGGCCCGCGCACGATGTCCCACACCAGCAGGCGGTGGTACGTGGCCACGGCCGGGTTGGTGTCGTTCGTGGGCCCCACCAGGCACCGGAGCCACCAGTACGGCGCGTGGAGGCCGTGGGCGTGGTGGCTGCCCTCCGGCACCAGCCCCGCCGAGGCGAGCCGGGCCCGCAGGGTGGACCGCCGGTAGATGCGCACGTGCCCGCCGGGCACGTCGTGGTACTCGTCCGAGAGGACCCAGTTCACCATCTCCGGGCCGCACCGCGGCACGGTCACGCCCATGGTGCCGCCCGGGCGGAGCACCCGCGCCAGCTCCCGCATGGCCGCCACGTCGTCCGGGATGTGCTCGAGCACCTCGGAGGCGATGACCCGGTCGAAGGTGCCGTCCGGGAACGGCAGGCGGAGGGCGTCGCCCTGCACCGCACCGGCCGGCGCCAAAGGTGCCAGCTCGCCGGCGTCCACCATGGCGCCGAAGGTGTCGCGCACCTTCCCCACCTCGTCGGCGCCGGCGTCCAGGGCCACCACCGCGGCGCCGCGCCGGGCCGCCTCGAAGGCGTGCCGGCCGAACCCGCAGCCCAGATCCAGCAGCAGGTCGCCCGGCGCCACGCCGAGCCGGTCGTAGTCGACGGTCAGCACGGCCGGGCCCCCTCCGGCGCGCTCCCCACGGCGGCCGGGGCCGCCGGGGCGGCGGTGGCAGGGGCCGGTGGGGTGGCAGGGGCCGGAGCCGGAGCGACCGCCGGCGGCAACGGCCGGCGTTCCATGACGGCGGCGTAGCACTCGGCCGTGCCCCGGGCCGTCACCTGCCAGGTGAACCGGTGGAGGACCCGCTGGCGGCCGGCCTCCCCGAGGCGGGACCGCAGCGCCGGGTCGTCCAGGAGGCGACCCACGGCGCCGGCCAGTGCCCCCGGGTCGTCCGGCGGCACCAGCAGGCCGGTCTCACCCTCGCGCCCCACCACCTCGGGCAGCGCACCGCCGGTGGTGGCCACCACGGACACCCCGCAGGCCATGGCCTCGACGGCGGGGAGCGAGAACCCCTCGTAGAGGGAGGGCACCACCGCCACCTCGGCCTCGCCGTACTGTCGGGCCAGCTCGTCGTCGGAGATGCCGCTCACGCAGCGCACCGTGTCCCGCAGCCCCAGCCGCTCGATGGCCCGGTCCACGCGGCCGCCCGGGCGCGGCCGGCCGATGACCACCAGCTCCACCGGGCGCTCGGCGCGCAGCTTGGCCACCGCCTCGAGCAGCGGGACCAGGCCCTTCATCGGCACGTCGCTCGACGACGTCACCATGAGGCGACCCGGCACCGGGGAGACGTCCGGGCGGGGCCGGAAGACGGTGTGGTCCACGCCCACCGGCACCACCGTCATGCGGTCCGCCGGCACGCCCATCTGGGCGACGACGTCCGCCCGGGAGGACTCGGAGACGGTGACCACCGCCGGCAGCCGCCGTGCCACCCGCACCTGCATCCGCAGGAAGCCGAACCACCGCCGCGTGGTGACCTGCTGCCAGGGGTTGGTGGTGTGGCTGAGGGCGAGCTGGCGGTCGACGGTGATGGGGTGGTGCAGCGTGGTCAGCACGGGCCAGCCGTCCTCCATCATGCCGAGCACGCCGGACCCCAGGCACTGGTTGTCGTGCACCAGGTCGAGCTCGCCCCGCCGGGCGGCCAGCAGCCTCCGCGCCCGCAGCGAGAAGGCCCACGGCTCCCCGAAGCCGGCGGTGCACATCACCCCGAACTCGAGCGCGTCGTAGCGGTCGCGTATCTCTCGGGGGTGGGGCACCCGGAACGGGTCCGGCTCGCGGTAGAGGTCCAGGCCCGGCACCGGGGTGAACCCCACGCCCTCGTCGAGCTCGGGCCACGGGGGCCCGGCCAGCACCTCCACCGAGTGGCCCAGGGCCGTGAGCTCCCGGGTCAGGTGCCTCGTGTAGACGCCCTGGCCGCCGCAGCGGGGGTTGCCCCGGTAGACCAAGAACGCCACCCGCAGCCCACCCGGTCCCGGCGGCGCCGCGGGCACCGGCGGCGGGACCACCACGTGCCGGGAACGCTCCCAGGACTCCTGCATCTCCCGCCACTTCTGGCGCGGCGTCTTAGGCATCGGCGGTCCCTGGGCCCGGCACCATGACCGGACAGCCTCCCCCGACCTGCGGGTCCGGTGCAAACAGGCGGTCACCCGACACCGAACCACCCGAGCACGGTGAGGCCCACGTAGACGCTCGCCACCAGGGCCACCGCCACCACCGCGGTGCCCCCCACCCACCGGGCCACCGGGCCGTTGGCCGCCGGCCCCAGCAGGCTCCGCCGGTTGGCCAGGACCAGGATGAAGATCAGCGTGATGGGGGTGATCACGCCCTCGAGCACCTGGGTGTTGACGATCAGGTGAATCAGGTTGCCCGGCACCAGCACCACCGAGGCCCCGACCACGATCTGGGCGGTGAAGAGGCCGAGGAAGAGCGGGGCCTGGCGGAAGCTGCTGGAGACCGAGCGCTCCGCCCCCACCGCCTCGGCCACCGCGTAGGAGGTGGACAGGGGGACGACCGCCGCCGCCAGCGCGGACGCCCCCAGCAGCCCGAGCCCGAACAGCACCTCGGCCGCCGATCCCGCCACCGGCTCCAGGGCGTGGGCGGCCTGGGCCGCCGAGGACAGCGCGCCGGTGCCGGCGAGGACCGCCGCCGTGGCGACGATGATCGAGATCGACACGACCGAGGCCAGGAGCGCGCCGCCGATGGCGTCCACCCGCTCGTACTTGAAGTCCTCGGGGGCGATCCCCTTGTCCACCACCGCCCCGGCCTCGTAGAGCTGGATGTAGGGCGTGATCGTCGTGCCGATCAGCGCCACCCCCAGCAGCAGGAACGCCTTCGACCACACGAAGTGCGGCCACAGCGCGTGGCTGACCACCTTGGACCAGTCGGGGTGGCCCAGCACGGCGGCCACCGGGTAGGTGACGAACACCAGGGTCATGAGGATGAAGATGCGCTCGGCGTAGCGGTAGGAGCCGAAGAGCACGAGCGCCCAGATGGCGACGGCGGCGATGGGGACCGAGACGTACCGCGACACGCCGAAGAGCCCGAAGGCGGTGGCGATGCCGGCAAACTCGGTGACCACCAGGCCGACGTTGGCCACGGCGAAGGCCACCACGGCGAAGGCGGTCATGCGCAGGGGGAACTGCTCGCGGATCAGGGCGGCCAGCCCCTTGCCGGTGAAGACCGACAGCCGCGCCACCATCTCCTGGACCACCACGTAGGCCACGGCGATCAGGAGCATCAGGAACAGGGTGCGGTAGCCGAACTCCGAGCCCGCCGAGGCGTAGGTGGCCACCCCGCCGGCGTCGTTGCCGGCGGCCGCGGCGATCAGGCCCGGGCCGGCCGCCGCCAGGTACACC
>JBOGGH010000227.1:0-5077 GCA_050743905.1 Acidimicrobiales bacterium | reverse complement strand
GTCGTGGGCCAGCAGGTCTCGGTGGCCGGCGCCCGCACGGTGGCCGCCCACCTGGTCCGGGCGGCCGGTCCCGCGCTCCCGGGCCCGCTCGCGCTCCCCGCTCCCCCCGCCCTGCCGGCACCGCCCGACGGCGCAACCAGGCCCACCGGGTCCACCAGGCTCTTCCCCACGCCCGAGGAGATCCTGGCGGTGGACGACGGCGCCCTCCGGATGCCCGCCGCCCGCCGGCGGACCGTGCACGCCCTGGCGCGGGCCCTGGCCGGGGGCAACCTCGTCCTGGACGCCGGGACCGACCCGGAGGAGGCCGAGGCCCGGCTGCGGGCGCTGCCCGGGATCGGCGCCTGGACGGCCGGGTACGTGCGGATGCGCGGCCTGGGCGACCCCGACGCGTTCCTCCCCACCGATCTCGGCGTGCGCCACGCCCTCGAGCGGCTGGGTGCGCCCTCCGGCGCCGCCGACGCCGACCGGGCGGCCGGACGCTGGAGGCCGTGGCGCGCCTACGCCACGCTGCACCTCTGGTGGGTGCTCACCGGAAGCGACGACGCCAGCCACCGTCCCGCAGCAGACCGAAAGGAGCGAGCCGCATGAACGCGCACGTGATCGAGAGGACCGGCCGGCGGGGAGCACCGAGCGGGGGTGCCGCCGGGACGGCAGCGGCAGCCCCCCACACGGCAGCGGCAGCCACAGCCCCCGACGCCACAGCCGCAGAGCACCGCCTGGTGGTGGACACCCCGCTCGGCTCCTTCACCCTCGTGGGGAACGACCACGCGTTGACCCACCTGTTCCTCCCCAACACCGGGACGGCGGCCGCCGGCAGCTCACCGGGAACCCCGCCCGCCACCCTCCAGGCGGCGGCCGCGCAGCTCCACGAGTACCTGGCCGGGCGGCGGACCGCCTTCGACCTCCCGCTGCGGTTCCCCACCGGCACGGCGTTCCAGCAGCAGGTGTGGACGGCCCTGGCCGACATCCCCTACGGCGAGACCATCAGCTACGCCGAGCTGGCACAGGCCGTGGGCCGACCCTCCGCCTTCCGCGCCGTCGGCCAGGCCAACGGCGCCAACCCGCTGCCCGTCTTCTACCCCTGCCACCGGGTGGTGGCGTCCGGGGGCGGGATCGGCGGGTACGGCGGCGGGCTGGACCTGAAGCGCCGGCTGCTGGCCCTTGAGCAGGGTCCGAGCGCCACGCCCTAGCCGGACGGCGTGGACCGGGAGCCGCCCGCGGCCCGGGCCGGCACGCCCGCGGCGTGGCACACTCGGCCGATGGAAACCGCAGCGACCGTGCGCCGGGCCTTCGACCTGTCCGGGAGGGTGGCGGTGGTGACCGGGGCCGGCAGCGGCATCGGGCGCGCCACCGCCGAGGTGCTGGCCGCCTCCGGCGCCGCGGTGTACTGCGCCGACGTCCGCGAGGCGGCGGCCGAGGAGGCGGCGGCGGCCATCCTCTACGGGGGAGGGTCGGCCGTGGCCCGGAGCGTGGACGTGTCCGAAGCGGACGAGGTGGCCGCGCTCTGCACCGAGGCCGCCGAGGAGCACGGCCGGCTGGACGTGATGTGCAACATCGCCGGCACCATGCACGACAGCACCATCCTGGACCTGGCCCCCGAGGATCTGGACCGCATCCTCTCGGTGAACCTGAAGGGCGTGCTCCACGGCTGCCAGGCCGCCGGCCGGATCATGGTGGGGCAGGGGTCCGGGAGCATCGTGAACATGTCGTCGGCCGCCGTGCTGACCCCCACGCCGGGCATCGGCGCCTACGCCATCAGCAAGGCGGCGGTGGTGCAGCTCACCAAGACCATGGCGGTGGAGGTGGGCCGCCAGGGCGTGCGGGTCAACGCCGTGGCGCCGGGGTTCGTCCCCACCACCTTGACGAGCCGCTACTACCGCAGGCCCGACGGCACCATCGACGAGGACCTGATGGAGCAGGTGCTGGCGCCCATGCGCAAGTACGCCCCGCTGCGCCGCGTGGGCGACCCGTCCGACATCGCCCTCTGCGTGCTGTACCTGGCGTCGGACGCCAGCAGCTTCCTCACCGGGCAGAGCCTCAGCCCCAACGGCGGCGTGGCCATGCCCTGACGGGGCCGTCCGCCGCTCACGCCTACCCGCTCACGCCGACCCCGCCGCCGCCCCCGCCGACCCGCTCACGCCGGGTGGCCCGGGTCGAGGTCGCGCACGGCCTGGTAGCCGAGCTGCCGTCCCGGCACGTCCACCCTCGCCTCGAGGATCTCAAGCAGGTGGGCCACGTGGTCGCCGGCGTCGAGGCGGTCCAGCACGCCGCCGGCCACCCATCCCCGGGTCCCCTCCAGCACCGGCACCCCGCCGGGCCCCGGATGCCAGGCGCACCCGGCGAGCTTGTCCACGTCGTCGCCGGTCTCCTCGCCGAACCGCGCCGCCAGCGCGCCGTTGCCCCGGTGGAGGAAGTGCACCGCCAGGGTGTGGCTCCTGCGGGCCAGGCGGTAGGTGCGGTTGGCCTTGGACAGCAGCACCAGCAGGCGGGGCGGGCTGATGCTCGCCTGGGTGGCGAACCCCACCAGGCAGCCGTCCCGCTCGGCACCGTCGGCGGTGGCCGTGGTGACCACGAACATCGGGTAGTCGAGGCCGGCCACGAGGGCGTCGAAGGCGTCCGAGGCGTCGGTCCCCACGCCCGCACCCTACGAGGCGACCGGCGACCGCCCCGCCGGGCGGCCGCATCACCACGCCACCGCGCTGCCGCACCGCGCCACCGCGCCGCGGCCCGCGCCGCGCCACCCCGCCATCTGACGCCGCGTCAGACGCCGCGCTACGCTCGACCCATGGCCGAGCTGCCGATGATCGTGTCCGTGGACGACCACGTCGTGGAGCCGGCCACGGTCTGGCAGGACCGCCTCCCCGCCAGGTACCTCGAGGTGGGGCCCCGGATCGTGCGGGCCCCCATGGGCGAGATCACGTTCCTCGGGGGCAAGCTCACCGTCAAGCCGGGCAGCGAGGGCAACCCCACCGACTGGTGGTACTACGAGGACCTGAAGCGACCGCTGCTCCGGGTGGACTCGGCCGTGGGCGTGCCCCGCGACACAGTCACCATGAAGGGCATCACCTACGAGGACATGCGGCCCGGCTCCTACCAGGTGAAGCCCCGGCTGGAGGACATGGACGTCAACCACGTCGAGGCGGCACTGTGCTTCCCGACGTTCCCCCGCTTCTGCGGCCAGACCTTCACCGAGGCCAAGGACAAGGAGCTCGGCCTCCTCTGCGTCAAGGCCTACAACGACTGGATGGTGGACGAGTGGTGCGGGGAGTCGGCCGGGCGGCTCGTCCCCCTGACGCTCATCCCGCTGTGGGACGCCGGGCTGGCCGCCGACGAGGTGCGCAGGAACGCCGCCCGCGGCGTGCGGGCCGTGTGCTTCAGCGAGATCCCGCCCTACCTCGGCCTCCCGAGCGTCCACGACCCGGACGGCTACTGGGACCCGTTCTTCGCCGCCTGCGCCGAGAGTGGCACGGTGGTCAACATGCACATCGGCTCGTCGTCCAAGATGCCGTCCACGTCCAAGGACGCGCCGCCGGCGGTGGGCTCCACCCTCACCCACACCAACGCCACCTTCTCCATGGTCGACTTCCTCTTCTCGGGCGTCCTGGTGCGCTTCCCCGACCTCAAGATCGCCTACTCGGAGGGCCAGATCGGCTGGATCCCCTACATCCTCGAGCGGGCCGACCGGGTGTGGGAGGACAACCGGGCCTGGGGCGGCGTGGCCGACAAGGTGCCCAACCCGCCGTCCACCTACTTCCGGGACCACATCTACGGCTGCTTCTTCGACGACGCCCACGGCCTCAAGTCGGTGGACGAGATCGGCGAGGACAACATCACCTACGAGTCGGACTACCCGCACTCGGACTCGACGTGGCCCCGCACCAGGGAGATCGCCGAGGAGCAGATGGCCGGCCTCACCGACGACCAGAAACGCAAGATCGTGCGGGGCAACGCCATCCGGCTGTTCGGTCTCGACCTGGCGGCCTGAGGGCCGGGGCGCCCGGCCGCCAGGCCTCCGCGGCGACATGGACCTCCGCTACACCGCGGCCGAGGAGCGGTTCCGCACCGAGCTGCGCGAGTGGCTGGCGGCCACCGTCCCCGCGCTCCCGCCGAAGCCCCCGGCGGACGACTGGCCCGCCCGCCGCGCCTACGACACCGCCTGGCAGCGCCTCCTCCACGAGGCCGGGTACGCCGGCGTGGACTGGCCGGTGGAGGGCGGGGGGCGCGGCGCCGGCCCGGTGGAGCAGCTCGTCTACGTGGAGGAGCTGGAGCGGGCCCGGGCGCCCTACGTGGGGGTCAACTTCGTGGGGCTGCTCCACGCCGGCCCCACCATCGCCGTGGAGGGGACGCCGGAGCAGCGGGCCCGGTACCTGCCGCCGATCCTCCGGGGCGACGAGGTGTGGTGCCAGGGCTTCAGCGAGCCGGACGCCGGCAGCGACCTGGCCTCCCTCCGCACCCGCGCCGTGCGCGACGGCGACGACTACGTGGTCACCGGCTCGAAGGTCTGGACCAGCCACGCCGAGGTGGCGGACCAGTGCGAGCTCCTCGTGCGCACCGGGCCCGAGGGGTCCCGCCACCGCGGCATCACGTGGCTGGTGATGCCCATGGACGCGCCCGGCATCGAGGTGCGGCCGCTGCGGACGATCGCCGGCTCCACCGAGTTCGCCGAGCTCTACCTGGACGAGGTCCGGGTGCCGGTGGCCAACCGCGTGGGGGACGAGGACGACGGCTGGCGGGTCACCATGGTGACGCTCGGCTTCGAGCGCGGGACGGCGTTCGTGGGCGAGCTGCTCCAGTCCATGGAGCTGCTGCGCTCGCTGCGGGACGCCGTGGCCGGTGACGGCGCCGCCGGCGACCGCGCCCACCTCCTCCCCCGCGTCGGGCACCTGGCGGCGGAGCTGGACGCGCTGTGGGCGCTCACCCGCCGCAACGTCTCCCAGGCGGCCCGCAGCGGGGTGCCGGGGATCGGCGGCAGCGTGTTCAAGCTCGCCTTCTCCGAGCTCCGGCAGCGGCTGGGCGAGCTGGGCATGGAGGTGGCCGGCCGGCGCGGCCTCGCGTGGGACGACCTCGGCCCGGTGGG
>JBOGGH010000226.1:0-5127 GCA_050743905.1 Acidimicrobiales bacterium | reverse complement strand
GGCCCGTACGAGGCGTTGGTGCGCTGGGACTGGAAGCGCTTTGGGCCCGGACGGGACCGGTGAGCGCCCCCGGCCCGGCACCGCGGGCCGGGGCCCCGTGCCCGGCTCAGCTCCCCTGCACCGTCACCAGGGTGCCGATCGGCGTGTAGGGCCAGATCTGGCCGGCGAGTGTGATGGGCATCTCCACGCACCCGTTGCTCTGGGGGAAGCCGTACTGGGCCCGGGGGAAGCCGTGGAGCGCGTCGCCTGTGTGGAAGTAGCTCGCCCACGGGACTGTGGGATCTGTGTAGGTGGACCCTGTGATGTTGGTGCCCTTCATGTCCGAGGCCCGGACGTGCTCGAAGACCTGGAACGTCCCGGCGGGCGTTGTGGCGCCCGGCGCGCCGGTGTTGACCGGCACGTTCGGGAACTTGAGGGCGCCGTCCACGAACACTGTGAGGTGCTGCGGCAGTGTCTTGGTGACCAGGACGTAGGTGTACGGTGTGGTGTCGCCCTTGCCCGACGCCACGTCGGCGAGGAGCGCCGTCCACACCCTGGGGCCGGCCAGGCCGTCCACGGTGAGCCCGTTCTGGTTCTCGAACGTCATGATGGCGCCCTTTGTGATCACGCTCGGCTCGCCTGTGAACCAGAGCGAGGTCAGGGAGGAGGGCATCGACCAGCGCCAGGTCAGTGACCCCGGCTGCGGCTCGGCCATGTCCTGCGGCGCCGGCGCCGGGGTGGGCGGCGCGTAGGCCAGCGGGAGGTAGCCGAGCTGGGCCAGGAGCTGCTGTAGGCGGAGCGTGCTGCCCGTGGCCACGGTGAAGTGCACCGTGGTGCTCGATGCCAGGTGCTGGCCCGCCGCACCGTGCACCCCGGAGCGGCCGCCGGGCACGGTGAGCGTCTCTGTGGTGGCGGGCACCAGCGGCGCCGTGGGCCGGAAGGTGAGGGTGCCCGGCGCGGTGCGCGACCAGTGCCCGGCGACCGGCGGTGTCAACGACGGCCTGGCGCCCCGGGTGGACACCGGCGCCGAGAACCGGACCGTCAGGGTGGCATTGGCGGCCACGCCCGTTGCCGACCCCGCCGGGTCGGTGGACGCCACCGTGAACGCCGAGGACCCGTGGCCGGAGCCCCCGCCCGACGCCCGTGTGCCGGAGCCGCCGGAACCGCCCGAGCTCCCCCCCGAGCCGCCCGAGCCGCCCCCCGAGCCGCTGCCGGTGGCCGCCCCGGAGCCGGAGGCCCCCGGTGTGCCGCCACCCTGGCCGAGGGCGTAGCCGGCGCCGGCACCGGCGACCACCAGCACGGCGATCAGGGCGGCCAGCAGCCACCTCCGCCGGCGCCTGGGCTGGCTGTGTGCTGCGAGCGCCTGCATGTCCTGGGTGGTCTCGTCCGGTCCTCGTCGTGGTGGGCGGTGGTGGGTGGTCGGCGGTCGTGGATGCCGGCCGCGCGGCCGGGCCCGGACGTGGTGGGGGCGAGCGCTCCGGCACCCGCGGGTCGTCCTTCGCCCCACGCCACCCCGTACCCGGAATCTACCTGCTGGTCCGGTGGATCCGGGCCGCGCCCGACCGGTCCGGGCGCCGGGGCCCGCCGCTCCGCTACGGCAGCGTCTCGATCCGCCGGGCGAGGTTGACGGCATGGTCCCCGAGCCGCTCGTAGAACCGCCCGAGCAGGGTCACCTGCGCGGCCACCGGCGCGGGCATGGCCTCCGCCGCGACCTCCCGGGTGAGCCGGTCGTGGAGGATGTCCATCTCCTCGTCGGCCTCGTCCAGGGCCACGCCCTGGGAGGACCGGTCCCCGAACGCGTCGGCCACGGCGCGCCACATCGCCAGCGCCACCTCGGTCATCCGCTGCACGATCCCCCGGCTGACCGGCGTCATCTCCGTGCCCAGGTGCATGATCGCCCGCTGGGCCACGTGCTCCGCCAGGTCGGCGCTCCGCTCCAGCTCGGGCAGGATCAGGAGCACCGCCACCAGGTGGCGGAGCGCCGCCTGGTCCGGCGGCCCGGCGTCGATCAGGCGCCAGACCAGTCGCTCCACCTCGGCGGTCAGGTCGTCCACGGCCCGGTCGCCCTCCACCACCTCCCGGGCGGTGGTGGGCTCCCCCTGCAGGAGCGCGTGGCTGGCCCGGGCGAGGGCCTCCGAGACCAGGGCGAAGAGCTGGGTCACCCGCCGGTCCACCAGGTCGACTTCCGTGGGCTCGAGCGACATGCGTGGGGACCGTACCCCCGATTTCACCGGACGTTCGCGAAACCGTCACCTTTCGATCACCCGCGGGAGGCCGAGCCGCAGCGCACGCCCCCGCGCGGCCCAGGGCGCTACATGCGGTCGGGGGCCTCGATGCCGAGCAGCCCCAGCCCGCGGGCGAGCACGCGCGCCGTCAGGTCGCAGAGCAGCAGGCGGCTGCGCCGGGTCTCCTCGTCCGGGGCCTTCAGCACCGGGCAGCGCTCGTAGAAGGTGGTGAAGGTGGCCGCCAGGCCGTAGAGGTAGGCGCAGAGCTTGGACGGCGCCGAGAGCTCGAGGGCCTCGCGCACCGCCTCGCCCATGCCGGCCAGGCGCAGCGCCAGGTCCCGCTCCTCGGAAGCCTCCAGGGACGGCGGCTCGCCGGCGTCGGGCGCCGCCACGCCGCCACGCCGGAAGATCGAGCGGATCCGGGCGTGGGCGTACTGGAGGTACGGCCCGGTGTCCCCCTCGAAGGCCAGCATCCGGTCCCAGTCGAAGACGTAGTCCTTCACGCGGTCGTTGGCCAGGTCGGCGTACTTGACCGCCCCGATGCCGAGCGCGTGGGCCGTCCGCCGGCGCTCGGGCCCGTCCATCGGCAGGTCGCGCTCGGCCATGGCCGCCGAGGCGCGGGCCACCGCCTCGTCGAGCAGCTCGGACAGCTTGACGGACTCGCCCGACCGGGTCCGGAGCATCTTGCGGTCGGAGCCGAGCACGCTGCCGAAGGCCACGTGCTCGGCAGCAGTGCCCTCGGGCAGCCAGCCGGCCATGCGGGCCACGGCGAAGCACATCTGGAGGTGCTGGGCCTGCGGCGCGCCCACCACGTAGAGGATGCGGTCGGCGCCGAGCCGGCCCACCCGGTCGCGGATGGCCGCCAGGTCCGTGGCGGCGTAGCCGTAGCCGCCGTCGGACTTCTGGACGATGAGGGGCAGCGGGTTCCCGTCGCGGTTGGCGAACCCGGGGGGGAAGACACACCGGGCGCCCTCGTCCTCCACCAGCAGGCCGAGGGCCTGGAGGTCGTCCACCACCGCCGGCAGCATCGGGTTGTAGAAGCTCTCGCCCACGAGGTCGTCGTCGGTGAGCAGCACCCCGAGCTCGCCGTAGACGTGGTCAAAGTACCGGACGCTCTCGGCCACCAGCACGTGCCAGAGGCGCAGCGTCTCGGGGTCCCCGGACTGGAGCAGGACCACCCGGCCCCGGCTCCGGTCTCGGAACCCCTCGTCGGCGGTGAACGACGCCCGGGCGGCCTGGTAGAAGGTCCCGAGGTCGCCCACGGAGAGCTCGTGCGCCGCCTCCTGCTCGCCCAGGTCGAGGAGGTGCTCGATCAGCATGCCGAAGGGCGTGCCCCAGTCCCCGAGGTGGTTCTCGCGCCGCACCCGGTGGCCGGCGGCCTCCAGCATCCGGCAGAGCGCGTCGCCGATGATCGTGGACCGGAGGTTGCCCACGTGCATCTCCTTGGCCACGTTGGGCGCCGAGTAGTCCACCACCACCGTCTCCGCCCGCGGCGCCGGCTCCACGCCCAGGCCCGCGTCGGCGGTCACGGCCGACACCTGGCCGGCCAGGAACGACGTGGCGAGGGTGAGGTTGACGAAGCCGGGGCCGCTGACCGTCACCTCCCGGCAGACGTCGCCCAACTGCGCCTTGGCCACCACCTCCTCGGCCACCTGGCGCGGATCCCGGCCGATGCGCTTGGCCAGGGCGAGGGCGCCGTTGGCCTGGAAGTCGGCGCGGTCGGAGGCCCTGAGCACCGGGTCGGCCCCGGGCTCCACGGCGTTGAAGGCCGCCTGCAGGCGCTCGGCGAGCACGGAGCGCAGGTCGGCCATGGCTCATCATCGCACGCCGGCCGCCGGCCCCGATGTGGGCCGCGCCGGCCGCGCCGGCCGGGCCGGCCGCCGCCCGGTCAGGGGGATGACGCGGTGGACGCCGGGGCGTGGGCCGCCGGCACGTGCTCACCGTCGTCGTCCGGCACGGCCGGCTCGCCGTGGCCCGGCGCCGCTCCTCCGGCATGCTCGTCCGGCGAAGCGGCTGCCCGCGTCCCTGCCACCCATCGCCTGCGCTTGCGCCGGCGAACCGTGGCGATCACCCGCCACACGATCAAGGCCAGGAGCGCGGCGGCGCACGCCAACAGGCCGATCGGCCATTGGGAGGTCGAGGTGGCCAGCGACGCATGGTGGGAGGACCAGACGTCCTGCAGCTCCAGGCCCACCCGGAAGGTCCCCACGGCGAGCGGACCGAGCGAGAAGCGCGCCCGGACCACGCGGCGCTGCCCGGGCCCCAGGGCCTGCTGGCGGGGCAGGGCGAAGGCATTGGTGAGCTCCGCGCCGCGGCCCCAACGGCCCACGAGGACGGGGGTCACCGGGCTCGTGCCCGGGTTGGTGATCCGCACGGTCAACGTCCGCTCGGCGGCACCCCCGAAGGCCGAGGCCACCGTCGTGGCCCCGGCCACGCGCAAGTCGGACATCCTCAACCCGCTGGGTACGGGCGGGGCGGCCGCGCGCACCGGTGCCGTCGCTGCCCCCGTGACGGCCACCGGGATCTTCTCGGAGAAGGTGCGTGACACGCCGGTCACCAGCACCACGCAGGGGCAGGGCGCCGGTGGCACCGCACCCGTCATCTGTCCCCAGAGTGTCCCGTCGGGTGTGGCGGCGAGCGTGGTCGTGGATGTGGGTGCGCAGTCGGCGGTGCCGGCCACCGCATCGGCGCCACAGATGGTGGCGGCGAGCGAGTCGCCGCTGTGCCAGCCGGACCCGGTGACCGTCACCACCTGGCCGGGCACGATGGTGGAGGTGCTCAGCTCGATCGTCCCGGGCGTCGCCGACGCCGTGCCGGCAGCAGCCAGGGCGGCAAGCACGCCGAGCGCGGCGGCCGCCACCGTCCGCGCGGCGGCCCTCAGGACCGTCACGGCGATGGCTCCACGTCTGACGCGCCGCTTGCG
>JBOGGH010000225.1:0-5144 GCA_050743905.1 Acidimicrobiales bacterium | reverse complement strand
GAGTAATACGGGTTTGAATAGACGACATCAACTCCCGGCGAAGTGGAGAAGACGATGTCTTATTCGAATGGCATGAAGAGGGGCCCCCCCGGTGACAGCGTTGTTGTCACCGAAACCCCATCACCAAGGGCTTGACACCACATAGGAGCGTCCGCTTCGCCGTGATCCCCAGTGCGATCATCGACCTCGACCACCCACTATCTGCAAGTCCTCCCCACGTCGCCGGTAGTCCGAGACGGGGGGCGAGGCGAGCTTGAGTGTCGATTACGATTGGGTGCGGCTGTCGTAGCGCATCGTGCTACAGTGGCGGTCGTGGCCAGAGATATCACCCAACGGCAGCTTCGGAACGACAGCGGCGAGATCATGAGGGGGTTGGACCAGGGCGAGAGCTTCATCGTGACCCGGAACGGCGTGCCGGTCGGCGAATTGACTCCCCTTCGACGGCACCGGTTCGTGAGCGCCGATGCCGCCGTCGCCATGTTCCGTGGTGCCCCAAGCGTCGACTTGGCCCGGCTTCGCACGGATCTCGACCGCGTCGTATCCCAGGACACCGATCCTCGTGCCTGATTCTCCACGCGACGTACGGGGGCTCGTCGATACCTCCGTCGTTATCGACCTCGAACAGCTCGACGCTCGACAGCTCCCGATCGAACTGGCGGTGAGTGCGATCACCATGGCCGAGCTCGCCGCCGGCCCACACGCGACGGAGGACACATTGGAACGCGCACGTCGCCAGGACCGCTTGCAACGCTCGGAGGCAGCTTTCGATCCCCTCCCCTTCGACGGAGAAGCGGCTCGCGCCTACGGTCGAATTTACGCTGCGGAGGTTGCGAAAGGACGCAAGGCGCGAGGGACTCGGGCCTTGGATCTCATGATCGCGGCGACGGCATGCGCCGAGGATTTGCCGATCTACACGCGCAACCGTGAAGACTTCCAGGGGCTGCGCGATCTCGTGCGAATTGTTGCGGTCTGAACCACGTTCGAGCTGCCAACGGTGAGCCGTGGTGCCACGGTTGATGTGAAGATGGCCGCTTCAATCCTCAAAGATGTCACGGGAGGTGAGTTTCGCTATCTCCGGGCGCTCGCCGGCGGCGAAACCCGGGCGCCCACATGTTCCTCGCTCCAGATGGCCAGCCGGTCATTGTGAAGTGGGACGCAACGCCCGATGGGCGATCGTTGCGGGGCGAGGCCGTCGCTCTCTCGGAGCGCCTCCGCCTTCAGGCGGGCTGGCCGGTTCCGACTGAATCAGTGATCGACGCCGACGACGTTCGCTCCGTTATCCAAGGATTCATGCCCGGAACTACGCCGACGAGGATCGGCCACGAGCTCGTCGATCAGCTCCTCGTGCTGCACACTCGCCGACTCGGACTGGCCGAGCATCACGACCCTATTCGTTGGCCGATGAATCTCATCACCACGCTTGCTACCGGCGGGAATGGGTACTGCCGCCATGCATCCCTTCGCGATCACGATGAACGCACTGATCGAGCCGATCGAAGCCTTCGGGAGATCTCTCGACTTGAACGACTTCGTCAGTCACGACATGGTCCACTGGGATCTTCATCCAGGAAATCTTCTGGTCGACGGTGCGAACCTCTCGGCTGTCGTCGACACCGACTTCGCTCAGATTGGCGATGCTTTCTTCGATCTGGTCATGCTGACTCTCATGTGCCTGCGCCCGCCTCTGGCAGAAGCGCTGGCGGAAGACGTGGTGTGGCAGGGTGTGCTGCCCGAACTTGTCTGCCACGGGCGCGACGAGGTCTGCGGGGTGCTCGGCTCGGCCCGCGGCGGACAACCGCCGAGGGTCACCCACATGGAGGCAGAAGAGGCGGGTGACCGGGTGATCGTCACGGTCGACGGGCCCGACTTCGGCCCCGGACCGGCGGGTTCCACGCTCGAACCAGCCGGAGGGCCGCGCACATTGGTCCTCTCATTCAAGAACAGCACGGTGGTGCGCATGGAGAGCTTCGCCACCCCCGACGAGGCTTTGGGCGTCGCCACCTGTGCGGCGGCGATCATGGGAGCCCGTTGCGTCGTGCGCAACGAGCCGTCGGCTCGCCAAGGTCTGCGATTGGGACGCCAAGGTGGAGCTGCTCAAAGATGATCGAGTGGGATCACCGGTCGCGCTACGGCCCGGACTTCCACACCTGGTTCCTCGGCAAGCACCTCGACCAGTGGATCGACGCAGAAGTGCGTGAGGCGCTCGACCGGTGTTGGGCAGCGTTCCCGGTCTCCGATGCCCGCGCCGCCTTGATGGCCACGGTCGAGTTGTTCGACCGCCTCGCATGCCGCACGGGCGGAAGCGCTCGGGTTTCCTCGTCTCGCGATCGACACGCCGCGAAAAGAAGTTGCCCGGCTTCTCGCCACCACTCGAGCTGCGGGCGGATGGTGCTGCGATCGTGATCTCGATGCCACCAACGAAGCCGCAGTGTGCGGGCCCCTCGCGTCCGCGCCCCGACCGGCCGCAGATGGGGGAAAGCGGTCGGTACAGACCTGTTGCTGAGCGTCGGCGACCACCGACCAAGCGTGCTGGTCAGCGGGCTGTGCATACGCAAGAAGGCGGCTGCATATGCAGTGCCTTATGCAGGTCCGCCCTTCAGCGGATCTGGTGCTACGGAGGTCGCCGCAGCCCAGGGCGATGGCAAACTGGTTGAGTGGACTCGGACGTGCTCGATGACTTGTGGAAGGCGCTGACCGACGGTGACGACGACGTGTTGTGCGCTCCGGTTGTCCTCTCTGGGCGCCAGGGCCACCTACGGTCCCGATTCGCCGTGCAAAGCATCGCTGTGGGGTGTGTCGCCACGGCATTGCGGGCCGCGGTCAGCGTGGACCCGCGGCAGTTGTCAACGCCGATCGAGCTGGAGCGGCGTCACATCGCCGAGATCTGCCGGAGCGAGCGTTTCTTCTCCGTGGACGGGGCCGCCACCGGGGCTGGGTTCGCCCCTCTCTCGCGGTTTTGGCCCGCCGCCGAAGGCTGGGTCCGTACCCATGCCAACTACCCCTGGCATCAGCGCGCCCTCCTCAACGCCCTCGGGGTCGATGAACCTGTCGCCGATGCGGTTGGAGAAGCGATCGCCTCGCTTCGGGGAGACGAGTTCGAAGACAGGGTCTTCGCGGCGGGCGGTGTCGGGGCTGCCGTGCGGTCATTCGAGGTCTGGAGCCGCCACCCGCAGGGAAGGGATGTAGCCAAAGAGCCTCTTGTCTCTTGCGAGATAGTAGGCAACGCGGCACCGCGCTCAGTCCTTCCGCGACCTCGAGTACTCGATCTCACTCGAGTGATTGCCGGTCCGGTCTGCACCCGCCTGCTCGGCGCCCTCGGCGCCGACGTCCTTCGGATCGACGCTCCCCGCCGACGTGACATGACTCCTGGCAAGTTCGCCGACACGTTGCTGGCCAAGCGCAGCTCGACCCTCGACCTGGCGACCCCCAATGGTCTGAATGACGTGCACACCCTTCTCGACGGCGCCGACATTGTTGTTGAGGGCTATCGGCCGGGCGCCCTGGACCGGTTCGGCCTTTCGGCCGAAGCGATCGCCGAGCGCCACCCCGGGACGGTCATCGTGGTCATCGACGCGTGGGGCCATCACGGGCCTTGGGCAGGCCGACGGGGCTTCGACAGCGTCATCCAGGCAGCAACCGGACTCGCTGCAGGCGAGACCCAGGCAACCGCGGAGCCGGGTGCGCTGCCTTGCCAGCTCCTCGACCACGGCACCGGCTACTTGGCGGCTGCGGCGGCGCTCGATGGTCTTCGCCGACAGGGTCGCTATGGCGGAACGCCTATCCGACGTGTCTCGCTTGCACGTACCGCCTGGCTGATCGCGACGACTCCAAGCGAGCCGGACTCGGGGGCCGAGCCGGCTGACGAGGTGGGAGAGCACCTGGTTCAGCTACGAGCGGACGGCCACTCGATCACGGCAGTCTCCCCACCTGGAACCCTGGCTGGAGAGCCTCTGCGCTGGCCTCACGCCGGTCATGGCTACGGTGCCGACCGTGCGGCCTGGGAACCAAGGTGACAAAGGTGGCCCTTAACCGAGATATATCGACCGTGGGCCTCAGTGGCGCTCACAACGGCGTCTACGTCCGACGTTGCAAGCCGGCCTTCCAGCGGGTTGGGTGCGGCGGAGGGCCGAAGTGGTTCGGTGGTGGCAACCCCCGCCACCAAGTGCGGGCGTTTTTCCGCCGCACCCACTGGCGCAACGTCTCGTGATTGATCGCCAGCTTGGCTGCGATCGACTCGATCGCTTTCCACTGCGACGGATACTCGTCTTGGTGCTCGAAGACCATCCGCACAGCACGGTCGCGGACTTCGACGGGGTAGGGCCCACGGCCCTTCGGTCGTCCGGGTCGCTTCTCCTCTGACATTGCTCCATCCTCTCAAGTGATGGAGCAGTCACCGATCCCGGGGCGGTTCAGACGAGGCTAACGAGGTGCTCGGCCGAACCGATGGCAAACGGATGACACGGGCTCCCTGTTATCCCCTGCCAGCCCCGGCCTTAGCGTCTCTACCAGGGGATTTGGGTGGAGGCGATGGGACTCGAACCCACGGACCTCTTGACTGCCAGTCAAGCGCTCTACCAACTGAGCTACGCCCCCGCTGGGTTGCCTTCACCCTAGTCGGAGCCGGCGCAAGCGAGACCGGCGCACGGCGACATACCGGCGGCGTGCCGGGTTACCGTCGCCGGATGGCATTCCAAGAGGTTGTCCGCCGCCGGCGCATGGTCCGCAGGTACGTTCCCGACCGGCCGGTGCCGCCGGACGTGGTCGAAGCCATCGTCTCGAACGCCCTCCGGGCACCCTCGGCGGGCTTCTCCCAGGGCTTCGCCTTCCTCGTGCTCGACGATCCCGGAGACATCTCGCTCTTTCGCCAGGCGGCCACGCCCGACCACGACAAGGAGAATTGGCACTCCGCCACCTTCGAGGCACCGCTCGTGATCGTGCCGTGCTCCAACAAGGAGGTCTACCTGGACCGCTACGCCAAGGCGGACAAGGGCCACACGGACCGCTCCGCCGCCTGGTGGCCCTCGCCCTACTGGGACATTGACACCGGCTTCGCGTCCCTGCTCATGCTGCTCACGGCCGTTGACCTCGGGCTCGGAGCCTGCTTCTTCGGGCTCCCGATCGACCGCATCGGCACCGTGCAGGAG
>JBOGGH010000224.1:0-5145 GCA_050743905.1 Acidimicrobiales bacterium | reverse complement strand
CACCACGAGCAGGTGGACGAGCGCCACCGCCAGCGCCAGCGGCCACAGCACCACCCACCCCAGCACGAGCGTGGCCGCCCAGAGCACCTTGCGCGAGGGCGGGTACTGCCACGCCGGCCGGCGCAGGACGTCCACGAGGGCCCAGACGATCGGCACCAGCGCCGCCAGGCCCAGCGCCACGACGACGAGCCACCACCCGCGCTCAGGTAGTTGGGCCACCGAGCCACCCCCGGCGCTTCATGAGCACCCCCACCACCGCCACCGCCAGCAGCTCCAGCCCCAGCCCCAGCAGCAGGAAGCTCCACAGCCCGCCGAGCCGCGCCACGAGCCACACGAAGTTCTGCCCGAAGAACCCGGTGAGGAAGGTGAGCGGGAGGAACACGGTGGCGATCACCGTGAGCTGCTTCATCACCACGTTCAGCCGGTTGGAGACGGTGGACAGGTGGGTGTCCATCACGCCGTTCAGCAGGTCCCGGTAGCCGTCCACCATGTCGCCTATGCGGATGAGGTGGTCGTAGAGGCTGCGGAAGTACCGGGCCGACTCGTCCGTGCCGCCCGGCAGTGTGACGCTGCTGGAGAACATGTCGCGCTGGGGCTCCACCACGCGCCGGATGCCCAGCAGCGTGCGCTTCATCTCGAAGATCTGGCCGAGCTGCTCGTCGGTCGGCCGCACCAGCACGGCGTCCTCGAGGTCGTCGATGCGGTCGTCCAGGGCGGAGAGGACCGGGAAGAAGCTGTCGGTGAGGGCGTCCACCATCAGGTACACCAGCGCGAGCTGCGGCGCGGAGACGTCGGTGGCGTGGTGGCGCCCCACGCGGTCCCGCACCGCGTCCAGCGCCCGGCACCGGCCGCGGTGCACCGAGACCACGTAGCGGTCGGAGAAGAAGAGGTGCACCTCGGTCGTGCCCCGCCCCGCCGCCCCGGCCCCGTGGGCCACCAGGTACCAGTAGTCGTCGTAGTCCTCGATCTTCGGGCGCTGGCCGAACCGGAGCGCCGCCTCGACGGTCAGCGGGTGGAAGTGGAAGGCGGACGCCAGGGTGTCGCCCAGGGTGTCGTCGTCGGCGGCGTCGAGGTCGAGCCAGAAGAAGCTCCCTCCGGCGAGGGCGCCCTCCACGGCCTCCACCGTGGCATCGGCGGTCGCTCCCTCGCAGGTGAGGACACCGTGCATGGAGGGATGTCTACCAGCCCTGGGGCTGCCCCTCGCGGTCGAGGACCTCGGCGAGCATGGCCTCGATCCGGTCCAGGCGCTCCTCGAGCCCGGCCTTCTCACGCTCCGCCCTCGACTCCACGAAGTAGCTGGCGACGCTGGCGGTGAGCACGCCGATCAGGCCGATGCCCACGAGCATCAGGACCACGGCCACGCCCTGGCCGCCCGGGGTCACGGGGAAGCGTGTGCCGTAGCCGACGGTGGTCACGGTGACCACGGCCCACCACAGCGCCTGGCCGAAGTCGTGGATGTTCGACCCCCTGGCGTGCCGCTCGAAGGCCAGCACCAGCGCCGCGCAGGCGAACACGATCCCCAGCACCGCCAGCAGCACGAAGTGGAGCCCGCGGTGGGTGAGGATGGCGCGGGCGCGGCGGAGGGCGTTGGCCAGGACGATCCCCACCCTCCCCAGCTCGGCCACGCGGAGCAGGCGGAGCGCCCGCAGCGGCCGGAAGACGGGGACCACGATGACCAGCAGGTCCAGGAGGTGGTGGGTGACGAAGCGCCGCCGGGACGGCGCCAGGTAGATCTTGACGAGGTACTCCACCACGAACGCCGCCCAGACGAAGAAGCTGAAGACCGAGAAGGAGTCGGCCACGTCCGGGGGCAGGTCCACCGCCAGCGGGACCACCAGCACCGGCAGCCAGAGGACGGCGAGCACGGTGAGCGGTAGGTCCGTGGCCGCCGCGAAGCGGTCGTAGGCCTCCTGTGTCCGTGCCAGGGGCATCGGTCGATCGTACGTGCCGCGCCGGCCGGCACCGGGGGACCCGTCACCCGGCGGGCACCACCTCGCCGGGCTCCACCCGGAGGCGTGGCAGCGACCGGTCCAGCCACGCCGGGAACCACCAGTTCGCCGGGCCCAGCACGTGCATCGTCGCCGGGACGAGCACGGTGCGGATGACGAAGGCGTCCACGAAGATGGCGGCCGCGAAGCCCAGGCCGATCTGCTTCAGGCCGAGCTGGTCGCCCACCATGAACGAGCCGAAGACGAGGATCATGATGAGCGCCGCGGCGGTGATCACCCTCCCCGTCTCGGCCTGCCCCCGGGTGACGGCCCGGGCGTTGTCCCCCGAGCGCAGCCACTCCTCGCGCATCCGGCTGACCAGGAAGACCTCGTAGTCCATGGAGAGGCCGAAGAGGATGGCGAACATCATCAGCGGGAGCCAGCTCACGATCGGCCCCGACTGGCCGAACCCGAGC
The DNA here is from genome assembly GCA_050743905.1 of Acidimicrobiales bacterium. GTDB lineage: Bacteria > Actinomycetota > Acidimicrobiia > Acidimicrobiales > RAAP-2 > JBOGGH01. Next base: position 2,741 of record JBOGGH010000224.1, on the reverse strand, counting down.
GCCCACCGTCCCCAGCCGAACTGGAAGGCGGCGGTCATCACGCCCAGGGCGGCCCCGAAGGAGAGCAGGTTCATGATCGAGGCCACCAGGGGCACGAGAAGGCTCCGGAGCGCGACGGCCAGCAGCAGGAACCCCAGGCCCACCACCACCGCCACGAACTGGGGCATCTTGGAGCTGAGCACCGCCGTGAAGTCCTGGTTCACCGCGGTGTCGCCGCCGACGTGGACCCCCGGCGGCGCCGCCGCCCGGACGCTGCTCAGGAGCGCCGCCGTCTGCGGCTCCTGGGGTCCCGTGGTCGGGTAGACCACCGCCACCTCCGCCCGGCCGTTGGGGCTGGGGCGCGGCGGGACCACCCCGGCCACCCCGGGCCGGCGGTCCAGTGAGGACACGAAGACGGCGAACCGGGACCGGTCGGCGGGGCCGTGCACCCGGGCCACGAGCTCCAGCGGCCCGCTGAAGCCGGGGCCAAACCCCTTGGCCATGAGCACGTAGGCCTGGTAGCTGGTGGTCGACGCCGGGTCGGTGCTGGCGTCCGGAAGGCCCTGGCGCAGGCTGAAGAACGGGAGCGCGAGCAGGACGATCACCCCCAGGGCGAGCACGCTGGCCACCGCCGCGTGCCGGTCCACCACCCCGGCCCAGCGGTACCAGAAGCCGTGCTCCGTGTCCTCGCGCTCGGCGCGCCGCAGGACCTTGGGGCCCAGGAACCCGAGCATGGCCGGCAGGAGCGTGAGCGACGCCACCATGGTGAGCACCACGGCCAACGCCACGGTGACGGCCACCGCGTAGAGGAAGGACACCCCGAGGGCGAACATCCCCAACAACGCCACGCACACCGTGCACCCGGCGAGGAGCACGGCGCGGCCCGACGTGTCCAGGGCGGTGACCGCCGCCTCCTCGGGCGTGCGCCCGGCGAGCAGCCCGGACCGGTGCCGGCTCACGATGAACAGCGCGTAGTCGACGCCCACCCCGAGGGCCACGAGCGTGGCCACCTGGGGCTCCCAGGAGGCGATCGCCATGACGTGGGTGAGGACGTCCACGATCGACGTGGCGATCCCTATGCCCACGAGCGCCGAGACGAGCGGGAGCAGCGCGCCCAGCACCGAGCGGCGGAACGCGAAGAACAGGACCACCAGCGCCAGCACCACGCCGATGAGCAGGTCGGGGCTGCCCTGCTGCTCCTGGTTCTCCACGGCCTGGCCGCCCACCTGCACGTCGAGCCGGGGGCCGTCCGCCGACCGGGCGGTGGCCACCAGCCTGCTGACCGCCGACGTGGGCACGTCCTGGGCCGACCCGTCGAGGTGCACCGTGGCGAAGCCGATGGTGCCCGCCCGGTCGAGCTGCACGGGGTCCACCGAGCGCACGTGGGGCAGGCCGCGGACCCTGGCCAGCATGGCGTCCACGGTGCGCTCGACCGCCGGGGACCGCAGCGACCCATGGACCACGATCTGCTCGCTGTCGCCGGCGGCGGCCGGGAAGTTCGCGGCGAGAAGCTGCTGGGCGGCGGTGGAGTCGGCGCCGGGCAGCGAGAAGCTGTTGGTGTACGTGGCCTTGGCGGCGGCGCCCACGGCGGCGAAGGCCACCAGGGCCACCAGCCACACGGCCAGCACCGTCCTGCGCCGGGTGAAGCAGAACCGGGCGAGGCGTGCCATCAGGTGGCCCACTGCGCCGTCCACTCGCCGGCCACCTGGCCGGTGACCACGTTCAGCCGGTTCCAGGTGTTGATGCCGGCGATCACGCACACCAGCGCGGCGAGGGCCTGCTCGCCGAAGTGGGCGGCCGCCTCGGCGAAGACCTCGTCCGGCACGGGCTGGGGCCGGTCGGCCAGGCGGGTGCCCGCCTCGGCGAGGGCCAGGGCGGCGCGCTCGGGGTCGGTGAAGTAGGGAGCCTCGCGCCAGGCGGCCACGGTGGCCATGCGCTCGTCGGTCTCCCCCGCCTTCCGGGCGCCGCGGGCGTGCATGTCGAGGCAGACCGCGCAGCCGTTGATCTGGCTGGCGCGCAGCTCCACCAGGTCGATGATGGAGCGGGGCAACCCCGACGCCTCCGCGGCGTCGCGCGCCGCCTTGCTGAACCCCTGGAGCGCCTCGAGGGCGCCCGGCACGCTCAGTGCGGGGTTGGTCATGCGTGGTTGCATCGTGGTCCTCCCGTGGTTCGGTTCCACTGCGTCGACCCGTCGGAGCGCCGCGACGTGACGCGTGTCACGTCGGGGCCTGGTGGCGGGTCGGTACCACGAGCGAGAGGATGAGGCCGATGGGCGACACGTTGTGGCTGGCCGAGCGGTTCGAGGAGCAGCGGCCCCGGCTCCGGGGCGTGGCCTACCGGATGCTCGGCTCGCTGGCCGAGGCCGAGGACGCCGTCCAGGACGCCTGGGTGCGCGCCAGCAGGGCCGGGGCCGGCGACGTGGACAACCTGGAGGCGTGGCTGACCACGATCGTGGCCCGCGTCTGCCTGAACCTGCTCCGGTCCCGGGCCACCCGCCGGGAGGAGCTGCCGGATCCGATCGTGTCGCCCGACGGCGCCCTCGGCCCGGAGGAGGAGGCCGTGCTGGCCGACTCGGTGGGACTCGCCCTCCAGGTGGTGCTCGACACCCTCGGGCCCGCCGAGCGCGTGGCGTTCGTCCTCCACGACATGTTCGACCTCCCCTTCGAGGAGATCGGCACCATGGTGGGCCGGAGCCCGGAGGCCGCCCGCCAGCTCGCCAGCCGGGCCCGGCGGCGGGTCCGGGGGGCCGAGCCGCCGGAGCC
>JBOGGH010000223.1:0-5157 GCA_050743905.1 Acidimicrobiales bacterium | reverse complement strand
CGCCCACGTAGGTGCGCCGGTGGCCGCGGATCTCCGCCTCGTCCCGCACGCCGCCCAGGGCCACCCGCACGAACTTCCGGCCGAGGGCGCGCGCCACGGACTCCCCCAGCGACGTCTTGCCCACGCCCGGCGGGCCCACGAGCGCCAGGATGGCGCCGGCGCCTCGCCCGTCCACGGGGACCAGGCCACGCTCGGCCTGGAGCTTGCGCACGGCGAGGTGCTCCAGGATGCGCTCCTTCACGTCGCCCAGGCCGTCGTGGTCGGCGTCGAGGATCGCCGCGGCCTCGGCCACGTCCAGCCGGTCCTCGGACTCGACGCCCCAGGGGAGCTCGAGCACGGTGTCGAGCCACGTGCGGATCCAGCCGCTCTCGGGGCTCTGGTCGCTGGCCCGCTCCAGGCGGTCCACCTCGCGGACCACGGCCGTGCGGACGTGCTCGGGCAGGTCCCGCCGCTCCACCTTGGCGCGGTAGTCGTCCGGGTCGTCCTCGTCCCCTGCGCCCGACAGCTCGCCGAGCTCCTTGCGGACGGCTTCGAGCTGGCGGCGCAGGAGGAACTCGCGCTGCGTCCGCTCCATCCCCTCCTCGACGTCGCTCTTGATGCGCTGCCTGAGCGCCAGGTCGGCGAGGGTGTCACGGGCCCAGCCCAGCACCAGGCGCAGGCGCTCCTCGACGTCGAGGGTCTCGAGCACCTGCACCTTCTGGCCGAGGCTGAGGTCGGGCGAGTAGCCGGCCACGTCGGCCAGCCGCCCGGGCTCGGTCACCTCGCGGAGCTGGGCCGCCACCCGGCCCGCCCCGCGCTCGGAGAGGATGTTCTCGAGGACGGCGCGGTACTCGCGGGCGAGCTCCGCCACGCGGTCGCCGGGCTCGCCCTCGTCGATCTCGTCGGCCTCCACCCACAGCGCCTCACCGGTCCCGGGGACGCCGGTGCCGATGGACGCCCGCCGGTCGCCGCGGACGACGATGGCCGGCAGCCCGCCCGGCAGCTCCCCCTGCTCCACGACCTCCGCCACCACGCCGACGGCGGCGTAGCGGCCCTCGACGTGGGGCACCAGCAGCAGCCGGCCCCCGGCCGACCCGGCCGCCTCGGCGGCGGCCTTGGCCTCCTCGGTCTCGAGGGCCATGGTGAAGACCATGCCGGGCAGCACGACCCCCGACTTCAGGGTCAGCATGGGCAGGGTCACGCGTTCAGTGCTCACGGTTCCTCCGATCCGGTCCTACAGATCGCTCGGTAGGGGAACACCTGTTCGGCCGGCCGCATTCCCCCGCCCCGGCACCGCCCGCCCGGGGCGGGTGCACCACACCGGCCCGGCCAGGGCAAATACTGGGACCAGATGAACGTGATCGAACGGGTGGCCCGCCGCGTGGACCGGGCCCAGCAGGGGTTCGGCCCCGCCGCCTTCGCCTTCGGCGTGGTCAAGAAGTTCGGGGACGACCGCGGCGGGTCCCTCGCCGCCCTCATCACCTACTACGGCTTCGTGGCCCTGTTCCCCCTGCTGCTGCTGCTCTTCACCGTCCTCGCCGTGGTGGTGGGGACAAACGCCTCGTTCACCAGGAGCGTGGAGCACTCCGCCCTCTCCCACTTCCCGGTGGTGGGCAACACACTGAGAGCGAACATCACAGTGGCCCACCACAACGCCACCCTCGGGCTGGTGGTCAGCGTCCTGGTCCTGCTCTGGGGCGCCCAGGGCGCCGTCCAGAGCGGCCAGTTCGCCATGGCCCAGGTGTGGAACGTGCCCGGCGCCGTCCGGCCGAACTTCTGGGTCCGCCTGGTACGGAGCCTGGTCATGATGGGCTTCCTCGGTGTTTTCCTCCTGGTGGGCACGGTGGCCACGGGCTTCGCCAGCTTCGCCCGGGGCTGGCCGCTCGCCGCCCAGGTGGGGAGCGCCGCCCTCTCCCTCGTCTCGAACGTCGCCCTCTACCTGGCCGCGTTCCGGGTCCTCACGCCCAAGCAGGTGGGCGCGCGGTTGCTGGTGCCGGGCGCCGTGGCCGGCGGGCTGGCCTGGACCGTGCTGCAGTACGCCGGCACCCTCATCGTGGGCCACGCGCTCCACGACAACCGGAGCATCTACGGGTTCTTCGCGGTGGTGCTGGGGCTGATCGCCTGGATCTACCTGGGGGCCCAGATGACCGTCTACGCGGCGGAGCTGAACGTGGTGAAGGCGCGGCGCCTGTGGCCGCGGGCCATGGTCCAGCCGCCCCTCACCGAGGCCGACCGTCGGGTGCTGGCCGCCATCTCCCGCCAGGCCGTGCGGCGCCCCGAGCAGCACGTCACCGTGACCTTCCGGCCGCCGGAGGAGGAGGCCGCCGGCCCGGCGGCGAAGGGGGCCGCCGGTCCGCCGGAGGAGGAGGCCGCGGGCCCGGCCGCCGAGGGACCGGGTGACGGCGCGGACAACGCCGCCGGGGACGTCGCGGGGGACGCCCCCGGCGAGGGCCCGGCGCCGGGCCGCAGTTGGTAGCTTCTCGCCATCAAGATCTCGGGGGGGCAGCAGTGAGCCGGTCGGACCGCAGGACGTTCCTGGGCAACGGCTTGAGGACCGGAGCGGCCGTGGCGGTGGCCGGCGTCGCCGCGCCGGCGGTCGCCGGCCTGGCCGTGCCGGGCGGGCTCGCCGGGGACGCCGGTGCCTCGCCGGCCGGCAAGCCCGGCCGGCCCACCGGCCTCACCGTCAACGGGGTGGGCTCCCCCATCGGCGTCGACCCGGACGACGTGAACTTCGCCTGGAGGGTCACCGACGGCCGGCGCGGCGCCCGGCAGGGCGGCTACCGCGTGGTGGTCTGGCCGTCCACCGCCGGTGGCGAGCCGCCCGCCCGCCCCTCCTGGGACAGCGGGCACGCGGCCGGGGCGCGCCAGGCCTTCGTGGCCTACGCCGGACCCACGCTGGACGCCGACACCGAGTACCGCTGGGCGGTGCGGACGTCCGACGCCTCCGGCACCGAGGGACCCTGGTCCTCCCCCGGGACCTTCGTGACCGGCCTGCGGGCGGCCGACTGGACCGCGAGCTGGCTGCGCCCCGGGCCCGCCGGGCCCGTCCCCGAGGAGTACGCCTACCTCCGCACGGTCGTCCACCCCAAGGCCAGCCCGATCGTGCGGGCCACCGCCTACGTGGCCGCCGCCCACAAGTACCAGCTCTGGGCCAACGGCGGCGTGGTGGCCACCGGGCCGTGCTTCGCCTACCCGGACGAGGCCTACTACCAGGCCACCGACCTGACCGGTGCGCTCCGGGCCGGCAGGCCGAACGCCGTGGGCCTGCTGCACCACTGGTACGGGGCGGGCAACGGGAGGCCCCCGGCGGTCCCGGGCGCCCTGCTGCAGCTCTCGGTCCACCACCAGGACGGCACCCGCGAGGTGTTCGGCACCGACGGCTCCTGGCGGGAGCGGCCCGCCGAGTGGCAGCCGGCCCCGCCCCGGAACACCCAGTGCCACGACTTCGTGGAGATCGTGGACGGCCGGGCGACGCCGCTGGGCTGGTCCGAGCCCGGCTACGACGACGGGCAGTGGTCGGCCCCCACCGTCCTCGGGCCGGCCGGCACCACCCCGTTCACCGCCCTCTACGCCCAGCGGACGTGGATCGAGGAGCACGCGGTGAAGCCGGCATCGGTGCGCACCCTGGCCAACGGGTCGGTGGTGGTGGACTTCGGGAAGATCTACGCGGCCCGCCCCACGGTGGCCTTCCACCACGGGGCCGAGGGCCGGACGGTCACCATGCACGTGGGCTACCTCCTCGACAGCGACGGGCAGGTGTCCACCACCCACGGCACGCAGGGCACCGACCTCTCCTTCACCTACGTCCAGCGCCAGGGCGCCCAGCGCTTCGTGCCCTTCACCTTCCTCGGGTTCCGCTACCTCCAGGTGGACGCGCCGGGGGAGCCGATGGCCGCCGGGCAGTTCACGGCCCTGGCCCGGCACGCCAGCATGCCCGCGGCGAACGCCGCCGCCGCGCCGTTCTCCACCGGGGTGCGCACGCTGGACGACGTGTGGTCGCTGTGCACCCACTCGGCGCTCTACGCCTCCCACGAGCAGTTCGTGGACACCCCCACCCGCCAGAAGGGGCAGTTCACCTGCGACAGCACCAACGAGTCCCAGGCGATCATGCACGCCTTCGGCGACCAGAACCAGACCTGGCAGGGCCTGCGGGACTTCGCGCGGTCCCAGGCCCGCTACTGGCCCGGCGGCCAGATCAACGACATCTACCCGAATGGCACATACGCCAGCACAATCCCGGACTTCACCGAGCTCTACGTGGAGTGGCTGTGGCGCTACTACCAGCGCACCGGGGACACCGCCGCCCTGGCCGCCTTCTACCCCGTGGCCCAGAAGATCGCCGGGTACGTCCAGGCGTCGGTGGACCCGGCCACGGGCCTGGTCACCAACCTGCCGGGCGGCGGGTCCACATACCCGGGCGGGGCCGTGGACTGGCCCCCGCAGATGCGCTTCGACTACGACATGACAACGGTGGCCCGCACCGTGGTCCACGTGCTGGGCGCCAACGCCTTCAACCGCCTGGCGCTGATGGCCCCGGTGGTGGGCGACCCCGCCGGCGCCTCGACCTACGGGTCGCAGGGCGCGGCGCTCACCACAGCCCTCAACGCCCGCCTCGTGGGGCCGACAGGCGTCTACATCGACGGGCTCCTGGCCGACGGCTCCCAGAGCACCCACGCCTCCCAGCAGGCCAACGCCCTGGCGCTCGCCTACGGGCTGGTGCCGGCGGACCGCGTCCGGGCGGTGGGCGCCCACGTGGCGTCGCTCGGGATCGCCCTCGGGCCGGACCACGGCCTCGAGCTGGTGCGGGGCCTGCACGCCGCCGGCCTGGACGCCCAGATCGTCCACATCATGACGGACCCGCACGGGCCGGGCTGGGCCAACGTCCTGGCCCGCGGGGGCACCTTCTGCTGGGAGAGCTGGATCCTCAACGACGCCGAGCAGGACAGCATGTCGCACGGCTGGGGCTCGGGGGCGCTGGCCGGCGTCCAGGAGGCGCTGCTCGGGGTGACGGTGCTCGGCGTGGGGCCCGGCACCACCACCACCTCGGCCACCGGCGGCGTGGGCGGCACGTCCCTCGGCGCCCGGCCCGGGGAGACGCTCCTGGAGGTCCGCCCGCCGTCGGGCGGCCTGGCCGGCGCGTCGGGAACGGTGCCCACCGTGGCCGGGACAGTGCACCTG
>JBOGGH010000222.1:0-5185 GCA_050743905.1 Acidimicrobiales bacterium | reverse complement strand
CACGGCCGGACCAGGTCGGACGGGGTGGTGGTGGCCAGCACCAGGCGGTGGCCGGCCGAGCGGAAGGCCGCCAGGACGCCCGGGGCGTAGGGCGACACGAGCGCGGCGAGGTCGGTGACGGCCCGCTCCCCGGCGCGCCGGACCGCCTCCTGGCTCCGGCCGCGGGCCACGAGCGCCGCCGCCCGGGCCAGGGCCATGGCCGGAAGGGTCTCCCCGAGCCGGTCGTAGAGGCCGTACAGCGCCCGCTCACCCGGCAGCGACCGGTTGGCGGGGACCACGCCCTCGGGCACGAGCGCCGCGTTGAGCACGGGGCCGCTGGCCCGCCGGAGCAGCGTCCGGTCCAGGTCCACAAAGACCGCGCCCATGCCGGCCGAGGATACCGCCGGGCCACCCACGCTCCGCCGGGTGCCGGGTGCCGGGTGCCGGGTGCCGGGTGCCCCGGGTGCAACGACCCCCGAACGCGGTGAAGGGATCGCCGGGGGGGTGGCGATCCCTTCACTCGGACTCGTCAAGGAACGGAGGGGGGGAATCCGTGCTCCCTGCGGTCTGAGATCCATTCTGGGGGACGCCGGCCAATCTGTCAAGCAGCTTTATGAGATACTTATCATCGTCTTATGTGATGGATGTATGAACAAGAGCAAGCAATTTCGAGAAGGCGTCGTCACATGGAGCTTAAACACCTGCAAGCACTGGTCGGGATCGCCGACACCGGCAGCTTCTCGGCCGCCGCCGAGGCCATCGGGACCGTCCAGTCCAACGTCTCCGCCCACGTGGCGCGCCTGGAGCGCGAGCTCGAGGTGCTGCTCGTGGACCGGGCGTCCGGGCGGCTGACCGAGGAGGGCGAGGTGGTGGTGGCGCGGGCGCGGCGGATGACGGCCGAGCTGGACGCCATGCGGGCCGACGTGGCGGCCATGAGCCACGACGTGAGCGGCACCGTGAAGGTGGGGATGATCGGCACCACCGGCCGGTGGCTGGTGCCGCAACTGTTCGACCGGCTCCGCGAGCACCACCCGCGCATCAGGATGACCGTGGCCGACGGCACCAGCGCCACCCTCGAGCCCCGGCTGGTCTCCGGCCAGCTCGACCTGGCGGTGGTGACGATGCCGGTCCCCGGGGACGAGCTCTCGGCCTCTCCCCTGTTCGAGGAGGACCTCGTGCTGGTGGTGCCCGCCGGCCACCCCCTCGCCGACACGGTGCCGGCCGACGGCCAGCTCCCGCTCCATGCCCTCGGCGACCTCGAGCTCCTGCTGCCGATGCCCGGCACGGCGCTGCGCGAGGAGATCGACGCCGCCGTGCAGCCCTCGGGGGTCACCCTCCGGCCGTCGATGGAGCTCGACGGGCTCCGCATGATCGCCTCCCTCACCTTCGACGGGCACGGCCCGGCGATCCTGCCGGCGTCGGCCATCCCGGGCCACCTGCGCGACCGCTTCCGCCTGCTGCCGCTGGAGGGGTTCCCCCGGCGCCGGGTGGGGGTGGCGCTGCGCAGCCGCGGCTTCCCCTCGGCGCCGGCCAGGGCGGTCATCGACCTCCTCTACGTGGTGGTCCAGCACCCCGAGCCCCTGCCGGACGGCCTCCACCCGGCCCTGGGGGGCACCGGCCCCTGACGCCTCCCCCCTGACGCCGGCGGCCGGGGGACGCTGCGGCCCGTGAGCTACGGTGGCCGCGGGAGCACGGACGTTCCCGGAGGTGGCGACGGTGGCGCCGGGCGACCCCGGGACGGGCCGGCGAGCCGGGGAGGACCGCACATGGCGCTGGCGCTCGAGACACTGCGGGTGGTGGATGCCGACACCCACCTGACCGAGGCGCACGACCTCTGGACCAGCCGGGCGCCCGCCTCGCTGCGCGACCGGGTGCCGCACGTGGTGGACGTGGACGGTGTGGCCACCTGGATGGTGGACGGCAGGGAGCTGGGCCGGGCCGGCGGCGGGGGCGTGATCGGCCGGGACGGGTCCAAGATCAACGCGCAGACCGGCCTGTTCGAGTGGACGATCGAGGACGTCCACCGCGGGGCCTTCGACCCCGCGGCGCGCCTCGCCATGATGGACGAGGCGGGGGTGTGGGCCGAGGTCCTGTTCCCGAACACGATCGGGCTGGGGGGCCAGGGCCTGGCCGAGGTGGTGGAGGACGAGGCGTTCCGCCTCTCCCTGCTACAGACCTACAACGACGCCACGGGCGAGATCCAGGCCGTCTCCGGCGACCGCCTCCTTCCCATGGGGGTGCTGCCCTCCTGGGACGTGGCAGCCAGCGTCCGCGAGGCCGAGCGGGTGGCCGGCCTGGGGCACCGCGGCGTGAACATGACCTCGGACCCCCAGGACCAGGGCGCCCCCGACCTCGCCAGCACGGCCTGGGACCCGCTGTGGGAGGCCTGCGCGGCGCTCCACCTGCCGGTGCACTTCCACATCGGCGCCAGCCAGACGGCGATGACCTTCTTCGGCAACTACCCCTGGCCCTCCCAGCAGGAGGACGCGGCCCTCGCCATCGGGGGCACGCTGCTGTTCGTGGGCAACGCCCGCGTGGTGGTGAACGTCATCGTCTCCGGGCTGCTCGACCGGCACCCCACCCTGAAGGTGGTGTCCGTGGAGAGCGGGTGCGGCTGGATCCCCTTCATCCTGGAGGCGCTCGACTACGAGCTGCACGAGAACGCCCCCGCCCGGCTCGCCCAACTGGAGCTGCGGCCCTCCGAGTACTTCCGGCGCCAGATGTACGCCACCACGTGGTTCGAGCGGGCGAACGTCGCCCAGGTGGTGGCCGCGGTGGGCGAGGACAACGTCATGTTCGAGACCGACTTCCCCCACCCCACGTGCCTCTTCCCGCGACCCCTCGAGACGGCCGAGCAGAACCTGCGGGACGTGCCCCCGGCGGTCCAGCGCAAGATCCTGGGCGAGAACGCCGCCGCCCTCTACCGCATCTGACCGGGCAGCGCGCCGCGGCGCCGGACCTCGTCGCTCAGCCCGGCGGCCGCGGGTCGCGCCACATGGTCCACACCGCGGGCCCGCCGGGCAGCCGCACCTCCCCGGTGACCTCGAAGCCGTGGCGGCGGTAGAAGGGGACATTGCTCTCCTTGGACGACTCGAGATAGGCGCGGACGCCCTCGGCGTCGCACCGCTGCAGCACCGGCTGGAGGAGCGCCGAGCCAATCCCCCGGCCCTGGCACGACGGGTCGGTGCCCAGGGTGGCGAGGTACCAGTGCGGCTCGCGCGGGTGGACGGCCTCGATCTGGGCGAGCGAGCGGACGGTGCGCGAGAAGTGCCGACCCACCACGTAAGGGGCCACCGGCACCACCGAGAGGAGCATGCGGAGGCCCCGCGGCGCGGGCTTGCCGGGCGGCGCCCACAGCGCGGCCCCCGTCCGCTCCTCGGTGGTGAACACCCCGCCGTACGGCAGGAGATCCTTGCGGAGCTGGAGGCGGAAGAAGGCCCGCAGGCCGGCCGGGCGCCGGCGGTCCGAGGGGATGAGGTGCGCCGCCACCGGGTCGTCCTCGAACGCACGGGAGAGCACGGTGCAGAGCGCGGGCACGTCGGCCTGGGCGGCCGGCCGTACCGCGGGAGCAGGCGGTCTCACGCGCCCTCAGCGTAGATGGCGGCCACGCCGCCGGCGGGGGCCGGCGGTAGGGTCGGGCCATCCTGCGGAGGAGGTCCCCATGCTCAGCAAGAAGGTCAGCCTGGACCAGGAGGTCCTGCCCCTGGTCCCCACCTACGCGAGGCGCGGCCTCACCCACCCGATCTCCCGCTACCAGATGCCCCGGGAGCCGATGGAGCCTCGGGCCGCCTACCAGCTCATCCACGACGAGCTGGCGCTCGACGGCAATCCCGAGCTCAACCTCGCCACCTTCGTGACCACGTGGATGGACGAGGAGGCGGACCGCCTCATGGCCGAGACGGCCAACAAGAACGCCATCGACTGGGACGAGTACCCCCAGACGGTCGAGCTCCAGGACCGTTGCGTGAACATGCTCGCCCGCCTCTACCACGCCGCCGAGCACCACGAGAGCGTGGGCACGGCCACCGTGGGCTCGTCCGAGGCCATCCACCTCGCCGGCCTGGCCATGAAGTGGCGCTGGCGCAAGGCCCGCGAGGCGGCCGGCGCTCCGGCGGACCGGCCCAACCTGGTGATGGGGGCCAACGTGCAGGTCTGCTGGGAGAAGTTCGCCCGCTACTTCGACGTCGAGCCCCGCTACGTCCCGCTCACCGACCGCCGGTTCGTCATCGGCGTCCCCGAGGCGATGGCCATGGTGGACGAGAACACCATCGGGGTGGTGGGGATCCTGGGGAGCACGTACACGGGAGAGTACGAGCCGATCGCCGCGCTGAACGAGGCGCTGGAGCAGTCGCCCTGGGACGCGCCCATCCACGTGGACGCGGCGGGCGGCGGGTTCGTGGCGCCGTTCGTCAACCCCACCCTCGAGTGGGACTTCCGCCTGTCGAGGGTCCGGTCGATCAACGTCTCCGGCCACAAGTACGGGCTTGTCTACCCCGGGGTGGGCTGGGTGATCTGGCGGGAGCAGGACGACCTGCCCGAGGAGCTCATCTTCACGGTGGACTACCTGGGCGGCTCCCACGCCAACTTCGGGCTCAACTTCTCTCGGGGCGCCGCGCAGATCGTGGCCCAGTACTACAACCTCGTCCGGCTCGGCTGGGAGGGCTACCGGGACGTGATGACCGCCCTCGGCATCACCGCCCGGTGGATCGCCGGCGAGATCGAGAAGCTCGGCGCCTTCGAGCTGCTCGGGAAGGGCCACGACCTCCCGGTGGTCTGCTTCCGCCTCGCCGGCGAGCACCCCTTCACCGTCTTCGACCTCTCGGACGTCCTGCGCCAGCGCGGCTGGATCGTCCCCGCCTACAAGATGGCGCCGGACGCCGAGGACGTGGCCGTGCTGCGGGTGGTGGTGCGCGAGGGCCTCAGCGCGGACATGGCCGCCGAGCTGGTGGCCGACGTCAAGGCCGCCCTCGAGCACCTCTCGGCCCACGGTGCCCCCGCGCCCTCGCCGGCGGCGGCCCCGAAGCCGGCGGGCGCCGGAGCGGGCCGGGGCGGGCGCCGGGGCCGCGCCGCGCCCGGCCGCGCCAACGCGGCGGTCAAGACCAAGGGCGTCTGTTGATCGCCGTCGGGATCCTGGGGGCGGCGCGCATCGCGCCGGCCGCCCTCGTGCGCCCGGCCCGCCGGGTGGCCGGCGTGGAGGTCATGGCGG
>JBOGGH010000221.1:0-5188 GCA_050743905.1 Acidimicrobiales bacterium | reverse complement strand
CGATGAAGCTGTGGTTGAGCAGGCGGGCTTCTTCCTGGGCCAGTACAAGGACCCGCCGGGCACGGTCGGTGAATCGTTCGAACGTCCCCCAAGTGTGCCACGCAGGCGTGCGCGGCGACCGAGCCCCTTCCGAAGTGCAAGTGCGAAGTGCTCGAGGTGCCTTACAGCGCTCCGTGCCTCTTCAGCACCCTCAAGGGAGTGTTCCAGAGGATCTTGAGGTCCCACAGCATCGACCACGAGGCGACGTAGAGGTAGTCGAGACGCTGGAGCTCGAGGTAGGAGAGGTGGCTCCGGCCCGACACCTGCCAGAGACCGGTCATGCCCGGGCGGACTTCGAAGCGCCGTGCGGCGGCCCCGCCGATCTGGGCCGCCTCCTCCTCGATGAACGGGCGCGGTCCGACGAGGGACATGTCTCCCTTCACCACGTTGAAGAGCTGTGGCAGCTCGTCGAGACTCGTGCGGCGGAGGAAGTCTCCGATGCGGGTCAGGCGTGGGTCGTCCCGGAATTTGCGGATCGGCCCGTCCATCATGTTCCCGCGCTCAGACTCGACCTCGTGGCGCAAACCCTCCGCACCGGTGTTCATGGTGCGGAACTTCAAGACGGTGAAGAGCCTGCCGTGCCTGCCCACCCGCACCTGGCGAAAGAACGCCGGACCGGGGGAGGTCAGCTTCACCGCGATGGCCGCCCCGATCAGGAGCGGGCTCAGCAGAGCCGACACGACGCATCCGATGACGACGTCGAAGGAACGCTTCAGGACCCTCGAGGGCAGACTGAGGCTCGCCGGGGCAACGTCGATGAGCGCCAGGCCGGACAGCTCCTTCACCGAGGAGCGCCACGAGAGCAGCTCGAAGTAGCGCGGGACGATCGAGATCGCCACACCGGCGTTGAGTGCCTGGAGCCGCTGGACCGCCTCGGCCGGGTGCGTGCGAGAGAAGCTCACGATCACCTGGTCGACCTGATGCTCCCGGCAGATCGCCGGCAGGTCGTCGATCGATCCGAGCACGCCCGTCCCGGGAGGCGGGTCGTCGTCGACGCAACCGACGACGCTGATGCGGCGGTCCCAGGAGAGGTAGTTGAGCAGCTGAGTGGCCATCATGCCGCTGCCGACAATCACGACCCGGAACTGCTCGACCGAGGTCGCCCTCATGCCGGCCCGGCTGATGGCGCGGCCGATAGGCACCACACCCGACGCAAGGAGGACGACGACGATGACTGTGACCGGCTCGTAGGTGGCGTGACGTTGCAGGCCTCCGAACAGGTGATTGACGCCGAGCGCCACGCATCCCGCCACCGCGAGCGCGTAGACGACGTCGCGCAGCTCGTTGAAGCTGTTGGCGAGCAGCTGGTGCGGCCAGCGCACGTAGAGCCCGTTGGCGGCGAAGGCGAGGACAGCGACCACCGGAATGACGATGCTAAGGAACAGGTTCGGTGCCACCGACGACCCGGAGACGCCCGTCTCGGGCTGGTGGACCAGCATCAACGCCGCCAGCTCGCAGGCGGTCAGGCAGCAGAGATCGCTGAGCAGCAGCACGAATCTTGGCGCCAACCGTTTGGGCCGTCCGTAGCCGGCTACTTGCTCGCTTAACTGGGCTTCCAGGGGCGAAAGCTCGATGAGCCCCACCGATTCGGCACTGCCGCGCGCCTGCACGGCCACCGCCCGGGCGCTCCGATCCCGCCACGCTATAGCTCGCCACGCTGACCGCCGAGTCATCGTGCCGGCAGACCTAGCCACCGACCTGTCTCCGTCCTGTACCTCGCGCCAGCCAATCCCCTCCGGCCCACCGCCGGCTGAAGCCCCTCCTGGCGCGAGCCACACTTTTACAGCTTCACGACCAGGAATGCCACAGGATCGCCGGAATCTCACCGACAGCACCGGGGGCGCCACGCTCCGGCCGGAAACATGACCGCCGGCCGCCCTGGCCACCGCGACAAGGTCGCCCGGTCCCCGGACCCGTCGACCCTCCGGGGTTCCACAATGCCTTCTTCTCCCTCTCGTTCCCATCATGAAAAGTTCTCGTATCTGGCCGCGTGCACAGTCGTGGCCGTCCGGTGACGGGAGCGGTGCGCCCGTAGGCGACGAGGAGCACCTCGGCTGTCAATGGCCAATTTGATGACCGCGCTTTTGGCCAGTCGAGGATGCGCACCATCGGTCGCCGTCCCGAGCGTTCGAACTCTCTCGGGGCGCGGAAGAGGCCCAGCGGAGGGGCTTCGCGGCAGGAGAACCCGGTGACCTCCGCCCCCGGGCGCGCTCCGGAGGGGCGGGCGGGCGCCTAGGCGGGCCACCTCCTCTAACGTGTCGCCGAGCTGGCGCTCTTCCCCGGACTCGACGAAGAGGTCGTTGGAACCGTATTACCGACCCCACTACATACGCATGACTGTTAGGTGGAAGTCGCACAGGTGCAGCCCGCACAGCTCGTAGACCCGCCGCTCGCATACAGGGCCTCGATGACGAAGCCATCCGGGGCGTTACCACTGACGTCCACCAAGGCGCCGACCTGCTCGCGCGACAAAGTGAGAGGACCCCGCTCGGCCCGCCCGAGCCGTTCCCGCGTGAAGTAGAAAGCCGCCCTCCGTGTCTTTCAGACGGCGAGGCGCAGGTAGTGCCGCGGGATTCCGAGGTCGATCACGACGAGGTCCCCCCTGTTCGCTGCAGGTCGGCGAAGCGGGCGAAAGCTGGCCGCTCGCCCCTTGGAGTAAAGTTAACTGAGATTGGAAACCGGTGGACCTTCGCACTTTTGAGACCCGCCACCATTGGTTCTGTGCAGAAGCATCATCGAGAGTGCCAGCGGTTGTCGGCGTCGACCACTTGCAGCGTCAGCTCCTGGAGCGCGGTGACGAACTCTCGTAGCCGTCTGGCGTTGTCGAGCAGCGGCCGGTAGTCCTCGAACTGCTCGGGGCTCAGGACCCCGGGTGACGATCTTCATCTCGACCTTGCGACGCCGGCAATCTGCACGCCCGAGCAGGCCGACCGCGTGGACGAGCGCCTCCTGTTGTACCGACAAGACGCCTCGCGTGTACCATCTGTTCATGGACGATGTCGCTGTCGTAACGCCGACTCATGGGCCAGATCGGATGCTGTGTAAACAGCTCAATGCAAGTGTGCTGGAGTTCACACCATGGACACATTATATAGTAGTCGATCGGCGTGATCTCCGTCTCTTTGTGGATCTCGCCGGAACTCGAACGAAGGTGATCACCACAGAGCAAATCCTACCGGCAGAGTTCGTCCATCTCGCGTTTACTCGGCGCTGGCTGAGCCCGTGGACCCTGCGCCCGATCAACGGATGGATAATACAGCAGATGATCAAGATCTCGGCCGCCTGGTTCGCCAAGGCAGAGCTCCTGCTGCTGGCAGACTCCGACTCGGTGATCGCGCGTGAACTGGACTCCAGCGTGTTGCGAAATGGGAGTATGACAAGGACATTTCGCTGCAAAGCGGGGATCACCCCCACGATGGGATGGCATCTGGAATGGCACCAGAATGCTTGTCGTATGCTGGGAGTTGAGCCGGAATCTCCTCCTATAGATGATTTTATCGGCCCAGTACGCGTGTGGGATCGGGAACTAGTACGAGGGATGTGTGCTCGTATCGAGGCGGTTGCCGGAACCAGGTGGCAGAGGTTGGTATCGCGCACACCCCAGTTCGCAGAATTTGAGCTGTATGGAAGATATCTCACGCGAGTGTTGGGGGGGGAGGCACCCGTCGTCTTCGACGATGTCGAACGCTGTCATAACTACTGGGACCCGATGCCTATGTCTGAGGAGGTGGCACGGGAGTTTATTTCGAGTTTCACGGGGATGCATTACGCCTATATGATCTCATCACACTCCAATACCAACTGGTCTATAAGGGACCTGATCCGGCGCAGGATCAGCCAAGGGAGACTGCCATGAGCGTGGAACCGGAGGCGACGATGTCGAAGAAGCGTCCGTGCCAGCCGGTGAACGCCGTGTGGCTCTTGGACCACTACCCGTTCGGGGGGCACGCAGGTCAGTATCGATGGATCGAGTCGCTCTGGGAGTCGGCGCAGCGACGAGGCGTGTCCAACCGAATGCTCCTGCCCTCTGGTGCGGGACTGCCGCCCGCAATCCATCTGGTTTCGAGCTGTGTCGACTCGCGGGCCCTGTTGAAGGTCGGCCGCGACTGGGCTGTAGCCGATCCGCGGATCTGGTTGCGTCGCTTGAGCTGGCACCTGTACCGAACACTGCCGCAGCGGACGGAGGCTTGGGTAGCCAACCTCAGGAGGCGGGTGCGGAGAGCGCGAGGGTTCGACCATGTGATGGGCTCAGAGTTGAAAGTCCGGCAGCGAGCCTGGGCGGTAAAGCGGCTGAAAGAGCTTCAGCCGGACGTCGTGATCTTCGGGTCGGAGTTCATGATCGTAGAGACACCTCCACGCTCGACTCGGATGGTACTTGCCCACGACGTCGTCTCAGCCCGGTGCCGGGCGATGGGGCTGGCCGGTTATGTTGCACGGCCGAAGGTGTCCGAAGCCTGGGAACGGCACAGGCTGAGCTCCATCGACGCGATAGTGGCCATCCAGTGGGACGATGCGGCAACCTTCCGCCGCCTCGTACCCCAGGCAGAGGTGCTCGTAGCGCCGCCCAGCTTCCGGCGCGCCACCCGCCCCGAAGCCGTAGCCCCGACTCGGCGCTGCCTGCTTGTGGGCAGCGGGACGCTTCACAACGTCGACGGAGCGCGGTGGTTCTTGGAGGAGGTGTGGGGCGCGATCAGACAAGCGGTGGCGGATTGCCGGCTGGACGTGGTGGGAAGCGTCGGATCTCAGCTCACGGGCGGGCCTGCTCCAGGTGCGCACATCGCCGGAGAGGTGGCGGATCTCCGTCCATCGTACGAGGCCGCCCAGATCGTGGTCGCCCCTCTTCGCTACGGCAGCGGGCTCAACGTGAAGGTGGCCGAAGCACTCGCGCACGGACGCCCGGTCGTAACGTCGCCGGCCGGGGCTCAGGGGCTCGCAGGACTTGCAGGTTGCCCGATCGTTGTGGCGGCGACTGCTGAGGAGTTCGCCGGGGCCGTCATCCGCCTGTTGCGCGACCGGGAGGCATGTGATGAGCTGGCGAGAGAATCCTGGGAATTCGCGGCCGTATTCGAGGCGGAGACGGCGCACGCCGGCTTCCTCGCCCGCGTGCTGGGTGCCACCTAAAGCCGCTCATCGCGACGCTGTCGTCCAC
>JBOGGH010000220.1:0-5190 GCA_050743905.1 Acidimicrobiales bacterium | reverse complement strand
ACAACATCCCGGCCACGGCGGGCGGGATCGACGAGGCTGCGCTCGGTGAGGTCATCGCGCGCGCCCTCCCGATCGACGCTGTCGGCCATCGGATCGTCCACGGCGGCACCGAGCTCACCGAGCCGGTGCGCGTCGACGCCGCGGTGGTGCGCCGCCTGGAGGCCCTCACCGACCTGGCGCCGCTCCACCAACCCAAGTCGCTGCAGGGTCTCGAGGTGGTGGGTCGCCTGCTGCCCGACGTGCCGGCCGTCGCGTGCTTCGACACCGCCTTCCATGCTCGGATCCCCGCGGCAGCCGCCACCTACGCGCTGCCCTCCGAATGGCGCCGCCGCTGGCCCCTGCGCCGCTTCGGCTTCCACGGCCTCTCCCACGCCCACGCCTCGCGGCGGGCAGCCCTGCTGATGGGGGCCAGCGCCCGGGAGGGGGCACCCGCCAGCGCGAGCACGCACTCCAGTGCCCGTGGCGACGTGGCCCCGGGCGAGCTGCGGATGGTGACCTGCCACCTCGGGGCCGGCGCCTCGCTGGCCGCGGTCCAGGGGGGCGTGTCGGTGGACACCACCATGGGGTTCACCCCGCTCGAGGGGCTGGTCATGGCCACGCGGTCCGGGTCAGTGGACCCCGGCGCCGTCCTGTGGGCGCAGCGCCACCGCGGGCTCTCGGCGGAGGAGGTGGAGGACGTGCTGGAGCACCGCTCCGGCCTGCTGGGCCTCTCGGGGATCTCCGGGGACCTCCGCGAGGTGACGGCCGCCGCCGGCGCCGGCCACGCCGACGCGCAGCTCGCCTACGACGTCTACGTCCACCGGCTGCGGGTGGGGGTGGCGGCGATGGCCGGGGCGCTCGGGGGGCTGGACGCGCTGGTCTTCACCGGCGGGGCCGGCGAGGCCTCGTCCGCGCTGCGCGTGGACGCCTGCCGGGGGCTCGGGTTCCTGGGGCTGCACCTCGAGGAGGCCGCCACCGAGGCCGCCGCCGCCCCGGGCCCGGACGCCGCCGGGGGTCCGGAGGCCGCCACCGACGACGGGGGCCCGGAGGCCAGCACCGGGATCGACCGGGTCCTCTCGCGCCCGCCGGCCGGTGCCGCCGTCCTCGTGGTCCGGGCGCGCGAGGACCTGGAGATCGACCGCCACGTGCGGGAGCTGCTCTGCTGAGCCCGAGGGCACCTGCCGAGCACCCGGGTGGGTACCGGCGTCAGCTCCGGGCGTGGCGCTGCTCGGCCAGCGCCGAGCGCACGGCCCGCACCCACCGGCTGCAGCTCCAGCGGGCCACCTCCGCCCGGCCCGCCAGCGAGAGCTCCAGCGGCACCAGCACCGACTCCTGGATCTCGCCGAGCGAGCCCTGCCGCTCCGCCACCTCGAGGACCTCGAGGGCCAGGTAGCCGCGCGCGGCGCGCCAGTGCTTGGAGCCGGCCGGCCCGAGCCACCCGGCACCGGACGCCCGCCGCAGGTCGGCCACCCGGCCGTGGGCCAGGAGGTTGGTCCATGCCCACACCGGCACCTGCCCGCCCTCCGTCTCCACGAGCTCGGCGTACCGGCCCTGCAGGAACGCCTCGCTCTCGGCCGCCAGCTCGGCCGCGTCACTTGCGTCGGCACGCCGCCTGCACCACCGCATCGGGTTCTTCATAGGTCCCGGCTCCTTCACTCGAGATCCGGGACGCCGGCCGGGGGTGCCCGCACGATCCTCCTTCCCCCACAGAGGACGTCACGTCCCACCGGCCAGTATGCGAGGGGGGCCGGGCCCTCATAGGGCCGAAGGTCCTGGCGGCCGGGTACCACGGCAGCGATGCTGGCGCCGTGCTGGTGGCGGTGGCGGTGGTGGTGGCGGCGTTCGGTCTGGTCAACGGCGTGCACGACGCCGGCAACGCCATCGCCGCCCCGGTGGTGACGCGGGCGCTCCGGCCCGGGCCGGCCGTGGTCATGGCGGCCGCCTTCCACGTGGTGGGCGCGCTGGTGGTGGGCACGGCGGTGGCGGCCACCGTCGCCGGCATCGTGGCCGTCCCGCACGCACAGGCGCTGCCGGTGCTGGGGGCGGCCGTCCTCGGCGCGCTGGTGTGGAACCTCGCCACGCTGTGGTGGGGGCTCCCGTGCAGCTCGGGCCACTGCCTGGTGGGGGCGCTGGCCGGCGCGGCGCTGGCCGAGGGCGGCGTCCACGCCGTACACTGGGGCGGGCTGGACGGCGTGCGCCCGGAGGGCGTGCTCGGCTCCCTGGCGTGGCTCCTGTTCTCCACCGCCGTCGCGCTCCCCGCCGCCCGCCTGGGCGTGCGGGCGGCGCGCCGCTCGCTGCGCCGGGCCAGGCGCGGCGTGGTGGCGCCGGTCCGCCGGGGGGAGGTGGTGGCATCGGCCGGGCTGGCCTTCGCCCACGGGTCGAACGACGCGCAGAAGACGATGGGCCTCTTCACCGCGGCGCTCGTGGCCGCCGGCGACCTGGCCCGGTTCTCGGTCCCGTTCTGGGTGGTGCTGCTCTCCGCCGGCCTCCTGACGCTCGGCACCACGCTCGGCGGGTGGCGCGTGGTGCGGACCCTCGGGCGGCGCATCTACCCCCTCACCACCCTCGACGGCCTGGTGAGCCAGGGCACCTCGGCGGTGGTGGTGGCCGCGGCGTCGGTGGCCGGCGCGCCGATCAGCACCACGGACGTGGTGGCCCCCGCCGTGGTGGGCGTGGGGTCCGGCGAGCGGTGGCATCACGTACGCTGGGCCGTGGTGGGCGAGATCGCCCTGGCGTGGCTGGTCACCCTCCCGGTGAGCGCGGCCCTGGGCGCGCTGTTCCTCCCCCTGTGGAGGTGGGTGTCGTGAGGAGGTGGTTCCTGCCGGCCACGCCCGATCTCCTGGGCCTGCTGGCCCGGCAGGGGGCGGTCACCGAGGCCGGCATGGCGGCGTTGCGACGGTGGGCGGAGGGGGACGCCGGCGCCGAGGCGGAGGTCCGCTCGCGCGAGCACGAGGCCGACCAGGTGCGCCGCGAGCTGCTGCGCGAGGTCCGGCAGGCCTTCGTCACCCCGATCGGGCCCGAGGACGTCTACGAGCTGAGCGAGCGGCTGGACAACGTCCTGAACGCGGCGAAGGACCTGGTCCGCGAGGCCGAGGTGATCGACATGCGGCCCGACGCGGCGATCGCCGAGATGGCGCGGCTGGTGGCCGAGGGGGTGGGGGAGCTGGTGGCGTCGTTCCCGCTGCTGGCGTCGGACCCGGACGGCGCCACGGCCCACGCTGACGCCGCCGTGCACCACCAGCGGGTGCTGGAGCGGGCCTACCGCCGCTCGATGTCGGCGCTCCTCGAGCGCGAGGAGGTCCGCGAGGTGGCCGGCCGGCGGGAGCTTTACCGCCGGTGCGCCCGCATGGGCGAGGCGGTGGAGGGCGTGGCCCACCGCGTGTGGTACGCGGTGGTGAAGGTGACGTGAGGGTGGCGGCCGGCCCGGCGCCCCCCCGGCGCCGGGGCCGGCGGGGCCACCAGGGTGACGCACACGGCGGACGACCCCTCGTCCCCCTACGACTGCTTCTACGTGTACCCCACGGTCAGCCCCGAGCACTCGACCAACGCCGACCTGAAGGTGCAGCCGGCCGAGGTGGGCGTGGCGGTAGCCCAGGCCGCCTGGTTCTCCAGCGTCTGCCGGGTGTGGGCGCCCGTCTACCGCCAGGTCACCCTGCGGACGCTCGGGCGCCACCCCACGCTCCGCGTGCCGGCCGCCGCCACGGCCGTGGCCTACGACAGCCTCCGGTCGGCCTTCGAGGATTACCTTCGGTACGACAACCACGGCCGGCCCATCGTGTTCGTGGGCCACTCCCAGGGCGCGGCCATGCTCGTCCTCCTCCTGCGACGGCTGGTGGACGACGACCCGTCGCTGCGGCGCCGGACGGTGCTGGCGATCGTCCTCGGCGGCAACGTCGAGGTCCGTGACGGCTCGCGGACGGGCGGCAGCTTCCGGCACCTCCCCACCTGCAGCGCCCGCGGCCAGGCCGGCTGCGTCATCGCCTACTCCTCCTTCCCCGGCCGGCCGCCGCCCGGCGCGCTGTTCGGCCGGCCGGGACGGGGCGTGTCGCTGCAGTCCGGGCAGACCGCCACCGAGGGGGTGGCCGTGGCGTGCGTCAACCCGGCGGCGCCCGGGGGCGGCACGGGGCGGCTGGTGCCCGTCTTCCCCTCGCTGGGCTCCGTGCCCACGCCCTGGGTGTCGTACCCCGGCCGCTACCTGGCGCGGTGCCGCCACGCCGGCGGGGCCACCTGGCTCGACGTGCGGCCCACGCCCACACCCTCCGGCCGCCGCCCGGTGGTGCACGAGCAGGCGGGACCGGACTGGGGCTATCACGCGGACGACGTCAACCTGGCGCTCGGCAACCTCGTGGCCGACGTGGCGGGCGCCGAGCGGACGTGGGTGGCCCGGAACGGGCGGCACGCCTCCGGCTGACCGGCTACGTTCCGGCCCACCACGGCCCGGGACCCGCCCGGCCGCGAGGAGGAGCGGGGCCGATGCCCGGGTGCCTAATCGTCCAGCACGTGCCGGCGGAGGGCCCGTACCTGCTGGCGCTCGGCCTGGCCGCTGCGGGCGTGGCGGTGGACGTGCGGGAGGTGGGGGACGGCGCGCCCCTGCCGGCCGGGGCCGGGGGGCTGGACGGCCTGGTGGTCATGGGGGGGCCGATGTCGGCGCGCTCGGACCAGGGGTTCCCGACGCGGGGCGCGGAGGTCGTGCTCCTGGCGGACGCCGTGGCGCGGGGCGTCCCCACGCTCGGGGTGTGCCTGGGGGCACAGCTCCTGGCGGCCGCCGCCGGCGGGAGGGTGGAGCCCGGCGGTGCCGGTGCCGAGATCGGCTGGGGGCCGGTCCACCTCGCCGCGGCAGCGGCGGACGACCCCCTCCTGGCAGGCGTCGCCGGCCCCAGTGGGGTCCTGGACGTGCTCCACTGGCACGGCGAGACCTTCACGCTCCCGCCCGCCGCCGTGCTGCTGGCGTCCAGCGACCGCTACCCCCACCAGGCGTTCCGGCTGGGCCCCCGGGCCTGGGGGCTGCAGTTCCACGTGGAGGTGGACCTGGGCGGCGTGCGGGCCTTCGTGGACGCGGCGGGCGCCGAGGCGGCGGCGGCCGGGACCGATCCCGGGACGATCGTGGCCCGGGCCGAGGAGCTGCTGGGCGGGGATGCCGGCACGGGGGCCGGCGGCCCGGCATGGCCCGGGCGCCTCGTGGCCGACCGGTTTGCCGGGCAGGTGCTGGCC